>NZ_LJYH01000018.1:0-54069 GCF_001440005.1 Mycobacteroides sp. H001 | reverse complement strand
TTGTATTGCTCGGCCCCCTCATAAGGGACATGTACTTGATGGTATAGCTGCAGATGGAGCTCAATGTTTCGCACATCGATCCGATTTAGCTACAGATAAGCAGCCGACGTTCAGCTATATCTCAAGGACGAGTCCACTCACATCACCGGCAGCCTGAAACATCGTTTGGCGCGTTCACTTTTCCTGTACGCGCTGTGTAACGGGTTCATCCGGGAAGGCACCACGGTCGTGGAGGCCTCGTCCGGTTCGACCGCGGTGTCCGAGGCTTACTTTGCGCAGCTGCTGGGGCTGCCTTTCATCGCGGTGATGACGGCCTCAACTAGTCCCAGCAAGATCGCCCTGATCGAGTCTCAAGGCGGCAGTTGCCATTTCGTCGACCAGGCACAGCAGGTCTATGCCGAGGCACAGCGGCTCGCCGACGAATCCGGTGGACACTATCTGGACCAGTTCACCAACGCCGAACGTGCGACCGACTGGCGTGGCAACAACAACATCGCCGAATCGATCTTTACGCAGATGCACTACGAAAAGCACCCGCTGCCAACGTGGATCGTGGTCGGGGCCGGTACCGGCGGTACCAGCGCAACCATCGGACGGTACATCCGCTATCGCCGCTACCCCACGAAACTGTGTGTGGTGGACCCGGACAACTCGGCGTTCTACCCGTCCTACATCGCCGGACATGATGTGGTGACCGGGATTTCATCGCGTATCGAGGGCATCGGACGTCCTCGCGTCGAGCCTTCATTCCTGCCCACCGTGGTGGACCGTATGGAGCAGATACCCGATGCGGAGTCGGTGGCGCTCACGCGGCATGCCAGCGCCGTGCTGGGCCGTCGGGTGGGTGCGTCAACGGGAACCAACCTGTCCGGCGCGTTCCGGGTGATCTCGGAAATGGTGCGTGACGGTGTCCCCGGGTCGGTGGTGACACTGCTGGCCGACACCGGTGACCGGTATGCCGAAACCTACTTCGATGACGCCTGGGTCAGTGAGCAGGGCTTCGACCTGTCGGCCCCCACGGAGCGTCTGGCCGAGTTCGAGAACACCGGTCGGTGGGGTTAGTCGACGCAACGCCCGCGTGATGCCCCCGGATCTACGCATTCGCGACTGAAGGCCCCGATGCGATACCCTTGCGTGGCTTCAAAGCGGGGTGTGGCGCAGCTTGGTAGCGCGCTTCGTTCGGGACGAAGAGGTCGTGGGTTCGAATCCCGCCACCCCGACGCTAGAAGTAAGGCCTGACCAGGGATCCCCCCGGTCGGGCCTTTTTCATCCGCATGGCGCAGCAGCGGGTCGTCTCTGCACCGTGCCATGGTGGACGCATGGCCGTCTCTGAACTCGCGTCGAATCCTGTCGCCCTCGCGGCCATCGCTATCGGTGTGCTTATCGTCTGGAAGCTGCGCAAGGCCGTGATGCTGATCGGCCTGCTGGCAGCGGTGGTGCTCCTGGTCGCTATGTACCGGTAACAGCTAAGCGGAAGCACACGACATTTCTTTCGGTAAGGTTTGACAAAACCCGACGAATGGGAGCTTTACATGAAGAATCGCCTTGTGGGCGCCGGTGTGATCGCGCTGGCGGCCGCCCTCAGCGGACCGGCGCTGGCCGCCGCCGCACCCGCCGATGACCAGCAGATCCGGCAGATCATCTCGGGCGAGGCTTCGGCCATCAAGTCGCTCGACAACGCCACCCTCTCGACCTTCTTCTGCGACAAGTACCGGGGCACGATCGCCTCGAAGTCTGCTGATGACCAGATCCCCCCGATCGGTCAGGTCGCTGGGTACGGGCCGAGCATGATCAGCGCTGTGGCGTCGGCAGCCGGGGTCTCCGGGCCGACCACCCAGGCGCTGACCACCGCGATCCAGAACAATGACGACAAGGCCTACCGTTCGTCGTTCCGCGCGGCAGCCAAAGAGGTGCTGTCCGGCGTCACCTACGACGTCCACGACATCAACGTCACCGGACCGACGGCGACCGCTGGGGTCACCGCGCAGGGCCACGACGTGACCGCCAATCAGCAGCGCGAGTTCGTGCTGGAGAACGGCAAGTGGAAGGACTGCACCGACCCCGAGAAGCGGGCCGAGACCTCGGGCAACCCACTGCTGACGTCGTTGATGGGCTGACGCCCTAGCACTGCATACAGATCAGGCCGCCTGTGTCCTTCGGGACGTGGGCGGCCTGATTCTTTGGGCGCACCGCAATATTCGGTGGCACCGCCTCAGCACGGTCTCTAGTCTGGATCCGTTTGTGCCATAACCGATTACCTCCAAAAGATAGAGCCGATGCCTCACTTCTCCCCGATCGTCACGGACTTCTGGCATGGTTACCTTGGCCGGGGCAGCGTCCTACACAGTGGCGATGAATTCCAACTCGCCGTCTACCCCGATCTCGATGAGGACAGCCGGCTGATGGTGCTCACGACGGTTGACGGCAAGACCAGCGTCGCCCTCGCGCCTGACCTCTGCGCACGTGCGGGAATCGATGGTGTCCAGACAGTTTCGGAATTCTGGGAAAGCCTCGACAAGGCCGATATCACCATGCATGGCGCGGACAACCTGTTCTACTTCAACGACGATGCGCGCGATGCACTCGTGGCCGAGGTACCTACGGGCGATGTCCGTCAGCTCACAGCCGACGACAAGGCAATCTTCTCGGCATTCGAATCGGTTGCTTCGGTCGATGACTTGGACAATGCCCAAGTGGAGTTGGGTCATTGGGCGGTGTTCGGCTCCTTCGACAACGGCCGCCTCGTCGCCGTCTCCAGCATCTATCAGTGGGAGGGCGCGGCGATCATGGACCTCGGAGTACTAACGCTGCCGATATTCCGCGGCAGAGGCCACGCCCGGCAGCTGGTGCGTGCCGTGTTCCGGTACGCGTGTGCGCGGGGTTACGAGCCGCAGTACCGATGCCAGGTGGACAACTCCGCGTCCAGCGCGCTGGCTCGTGCTGCGGGGCTCACGCTATTCGGCACCTTGGACGTGATCGCCAACTAGCGCGCTCCTATTGCGCGGTCACCGGCATGTCGATGGTCTCGGCCTTAGCGTCCCGATCGGTGATGATCAGCTTGGTGAACTGCCACCAGCCTGCGTCATCGGGAAGCGCCTTCGAGTCCTGGAAGGTCAGCGTGACGTCCCGACGGGTTGTCCCGCCCGTCGCGCAGTCGGGGACACAGTCCTTGGTCGCGCGGACTGCCTTCCCAGTGGCCTGCTGCTGCGTCCAGCTGTCCCAGGTGATGTCGACAAGCATGTCTCCGGCGTCGGCAGGGGTCAGCACGATCTGTGTGGGCTTCTCTTCTGGCTGCTGGGTCACCGGATTCCAGTAGACACCGCCCGGCGGCACTACCTTGCGCGAAGGCTCGGGGAGCGATGTCGAGGATGGCGCTGCCGACGTGGACACGGTTTTCTTCTCCGTCGATGGTGAACCACAGCCCGTAAAAGCGAACGCTGCCAAGGCAATTCCGGTCACCCACACGATCCGCGTCATGCCTGGACTCTACTCTCAGAGCCGACGGGTCAGCCGGGTACCGATGAGCGGGGCGATCTTGTCGGCCATGTAGGCGTGCCCGGCATCGTTGGGGTGCACACCGTCCGAGCCGATCAGCTCCGGGCGTCCCACGAACCAGCGTTCGGCCAGCGGATCCACCCACGACGCACCGATCGCATGGGCCTCGCCGTACAGAATGTCGCGCAGCTGCAGCACCACGTCGGGTACGTCGGCCGTCGGCCACGGTGGGCCGATCACGAGCAGCTTGGCCGCCGGCGCCGTGCGCCGTGCCGATGCCAGCGTGCGACGGGTCGCCTCTGCATACACATCCGGATCGACATCCTGGTCGTTGCGCGAACCGAAGAACACCACCAGCTCGTCGTCGGGACGCACTACCCGGTCGGTGAGGTCGGCGAAGACGCTGCCGTGGTCACCGCGCACGCCGTATCCGGCGCGCCCTTCGGCGGCGACGTCAGCGTTGATGCGGACACCTTCGCGCCCCAAGATCCGCCACGCCAGCGATGTCCACGATTTGGCGCCCAGGCCACCTTCCTTGGTGCCGGTGGTGTACGAGTCGCTGACCACCGCGACATGGTTCAGTCCGGAACCTAAGTAGGCCAGTCGGTAGGGGCGCGCCGGCGCGGGCTGCGGGGCAGCCACCCCGAAGAGAAACACGAATGCGATGACGAACGCCGCCAGACGAACCACTGCTACCTCCACTGTCCCCAGCATTTTAGGGGGCCTCAAACCCGGCTGCGGCACAGCGTTATTCGTTTGAAACTATCGACTCGTTACACCGGTCGACACCGGCTCCCGATCGGGATCCGTCACGTCCGCGGGCACCTGGTGTTTATGGCCATTGTGCGGAACGTGGTGATCGGTGATGGCGGGCTTGGTGACGCCGATCATCCGGCGCATCCAGCGGCGTCCGGGTTCCTCCACCCAGTGGTACAGCGCCATGGACAGCACTACCGCAATCACCAGCAGACCGCTGACGATCCAGCCCCCGCCGGGGTCCAGTAGCGAGAGTTCGAATTGCTTGGTCGCCCATGTCCAGGAGACGTGCACCAGCTCGTGCACCATGTACAGCCCGAAGGAGATCTGGCCGCCGTAAACCATGATGCGCGTCGACAGCAGCGTCGGCAGTGGGCCGATGCCTATCGCCAACGCCATCACCAGCGGCACAAACAGCACGTCCACCACGCCGCTGCTATCGACGACGCCGGAGATCGGGTGTGCGTCCAGGAAGTACAGCGCGCCCACGATCGCGGCCACGATCAGCAATGCCGTGTAGCCGGCGATGTGGCGGGAACGGTGCGACAACTTCAGTCGGCTCACCGCCGCGCAGGCGAGCGCACCGGCGGTGAACTGCATGACGATGCGTGGCAGCCAGCTCCACGGGGTGTAGAACTGCCCGGTCAGTAGTAGCAGCATGACTGGCGGCAGGGAGGCCACCACGGCCAGCACCATCAGGCTGCGGGCGCGGGTGGCGTGCGCCATCCGGAAGATGACCAGGACCAGACCGCCGAAGAGCAGGTAGGCCAACCACTCGGCGCTGATCGACCAGGCCGGACCGTTCCAACTGGACAGATCGAAGTACGGACGGAACCACAGCTGCACCATGAACAGCTGGCGCACGTAGTTGGTGGCGTCAAAGGTGTCGATGCGTTCGGGCACGTGGCCGACATGCATGGTGAAGATGACCCACAGCGCCGCCAGGTGCATGGTGACCAGGTAGACGGGCCAGACCCGGGCCAGACGCAGCCACAGGAAATGGAGCGTCTCGCGGGTGGACCAGCGGTGGCCCATCCGGTCGAGGTAATTCCACGTCAGCACGAATCCGCTGAGGATGAAGAAGAGGTCAACGCCCTGGGCGCCGCAGTTGAGGATCGGGTTCAGCGCCGACCGGAATCCGGGGGCTGCTTGCTCCAACAATGGGCGGAAGTGGAAGAGGACGACCCAGAACGCCGCGATGATCCGAAGTCCCGTTAAGGCCTTGATCTCTCCGCCGCGCACAACTCTCTCCGTCAAGCTCGCTACCAGCTCTTTCGCGCTTCATTGCGATCAACCGGTCGAGCACGCCTCCCCGCGACCCAATTCCGGCGTTCTTCGGAGACTAACAGCGTGGGCTAGGAAAGCCGGAATCTCCGACATGCCGCTATGCCGCACTTACCCACTGTCTCATCTACCCCGGGTTCTATCGTTGCGGCGATGGCACTTCACCTGCGCCGGGCCGAGCGCACCGACACGCTCGCCGACGGGCTCGCCCGGCTGCTGGCCGAACCGATGCTGGATCCTTTTGCTCAAGAGCTGGTACTGGTACCGGCCAAGGGCGTCGAACGGTGGCTGAGTCAACGGCTATCGGACCGGCTCGGAGTGTGCGCCGGGGTGCAGTTCCGGAGCCCGCGCTCGCTCGTCGCCGAGATCACCGACACTCTCGACGACGATCCGTGGTCACCTGATGCGCTGGTCTGGCCACTGCTCTCGGCGATCGACGAAAACCTGGACCAACCCTGGGCCACGCCGCTGGCCACGCATCTCGGGCTGTTCGAAGCCGGGGAGGAACGCGAGCTGCGCCAGGGCCGGCGTTATGCCGTGGCGCGGCGGCTTGCCGGATTGTTCGCGTCCTATGCGCGGCAGCGCCCGCAGTTGTTGATCTCCTGGCTCGACGGCGACGCGGTGGAGCCGGATCTGGCGTGGCAGCCTCCGCTATGGCGGGCGCTGGTGTCGCGGGTCGGCGCCGCCCCTCCACATGTCCGGCACGCCACCGTTCTGGCGCGGCTGCGGGAGGCGCCGTCGGAGCTGCCTGCGCGGATATCCTTGTTCGGGCACACCCGGCTACCGGTGACCGATGTCGAACTGCTCGCGGCACTGGCCACGCACCACGACCTGTACCTGTGGCTACCGCACCCCAGCGACACGCTCTGGCACGCCCTGCGCGACGAGCGCGTCCCGGTTCCGCGGCGCGTGGACGCCGGGCATCGGGTGGTGCGCCACCCGCTGCTGGCCACGCTGGGCCGGGATGTGCGCGAGCTGCAACGCGTGCTGCCCAGCCCTGAGTCCGACGAATACCTTGGTGTCACGCCATTTTCAGACACCCTGCTGGGCTGGCTGCAATCCGATCTCGCGGCCGACGAAATACGTCCGCACGGAAGAGAACTCACGGCGCGTGACCGCTCGGTGCAGGTGCATTCCTGCCACGGCCCCGCGCGGCAGATCGATGTGCTGCGGGAGGTGCTGCTGGGACTACTCGCCGACGACCTGACGCTGGAGCCGCGCGACATTCTCGTCATGTGCCCGGATATCGAGACGTACGCACCGTTGATATCGGCCCGGTTCGGCCTTGGCGAGTCGGTGCCCGGCGCTCATCCGGCACATCAGCTGCGGGTGCGACTTGCCGATCGTGCTCTGGTGCAAACCAATCCGCTGCTGACGGTGGCCGCACAGGTGCTGGGCCTGGCCAGTGGGCGGGCCACGGCCAGCGAGGTTCTCAACCTTGCGGGGTCGGCACCGGTGCGCATGCGATTCGGTTTCACCGACGACGATCTGGACGCGATCACCGCCTGGGTGCGCGAGGCGAACATCCGTTGGGGATTCGACCCCGAACATCGCGCGCCCTACGGCGTCTACTTCCTGCACAACACATGGCGTTTCGGTATCGATCGGGTACTGGCCGGGGTGGCGATGTCCGAGGATTCACACGCTTGGTTGGGCGCCACGCTGCCGCTCGACGATGTGAGCAGTAACCGCGTCGAGCTGGCCGGTCGCTTCGCCGAGTTCATTTCCCGGCTGCACACCGCTGTCACTTCACTGACCGGCACCCGCCCCCTAGACAAGTGGTTATCCGCCCTGTCGACGGGTATCGATGCCCTTGCCGCGGACGCGGAGGACTGGCCCCGCGCCCAAATGCTGCGCGAGTTCGCGGACATCCAATCCGAAGCCGAACCGATATCATTGCGGCTCAGTGATATTCGCGCGCTTCTGGATCGCCATCTGGCGGGACGACCGACGCGCGCCAACTTCCGCACCGGCACCCTGACCGTCTGCACCATGGTGCCCATGCGTTCGGTTCCGCATCGGGTGGTCTGTCTTGTCGGGCTCGATGACGGCG
Organism: Mycobacteroides sp. H001; assembly: GCF_001440005.1. Lineage (NCBI taxonomy): Bacteria > Bacillati > Actinomycetota > Actinomycetes > Mycobacteriales > Mycobacteriaceae > Mycobacteroides > Mycobacteroides sp. H001. The sequence continues at coordinate 46,481 of NZ_LJYH01000018.1, read as the reverse complement.
TGTTTCCGCGGCTCGGCGCCGTCGACGGGGACGATGCACTGGCCCGCGATCCGATGACGGGTGAACGCGATATCCGTTCCGAGGATCGGCAATTACTGCTCGACGCGATCGGCGCCGCCACCGAAATCCTGGTGCTCACCTACACCGGGGCCAACGAATACTCGGGCCAGTCCCGCCCGCCAGCCGTTCCGCTGGCCGAGCTGCTGGACGCGTTGGACATTACTACGCCGCAGCCGGTGCGCTCGCGTATTCAGGTGGTGCACCCATTGCAGCCGTTCGATATTCGCAATGTGACACCGGACGGTGTGATTCCCGGGCACCCCTTCACCTTCGACGCCACCGCCCTGATCGCCGCCCGCGCCGCCACTGGTGCGCGGGCCGAACGGCCCCCGTTCATCTCCGGTCCGCTACCAGCACCGGCCGTCACCGATGTGGCATTGACGGACCTCGCAGCGTTCTTCAACCACCCCATCAAGGGCTTCTTCCGCGCCCTGGACTACACCCTGCCGTGGGATGTGGACGGCGTATCCGATGACATGCCCGTCGAGATCGACGCGCTGGAAGAGTGGACGGTGGGTGACCGCATGCTGGCCGACATGCTGCGCGGTATGTCGCCAGTCGACGCCCAGCAGGCCGAATGGCGGCGCGGCACATTGCCCCCAGGCCAGCTGGGCTGGCGACGGGTCTCCGAACTGCGGGACCGCTGCGCCGCTCTCGCCGAGGAGACCGGGGGGTACCGAACGGACGACACCCGAGCCTTCGACATCGATATCGATCTCGGGGATGGCCGCCGGCTCACCGGCACCGTCTCCCCGGTGTTCGGCGAGCGACTGGTGTCAGTCACCTATTCGCGGCTCGATGCCAAACATCTGCTGCAATCGTGGATTGCGTTGGCGGCATTGACGGCACACGATCCTCAGCAGGACTGGTCGGCGGTGTGCATCGGGCGCGCCCGGCGTGGCCCTAAACCACTGGCGCGAACGCTCGGGCGGCCCACCGATCCGGTAGGCGTACTACGCGACCTGGTGGCCATCTACGACGCCGGACGCCGTGAGCCGCTGCCGTTGCCACTCAAGACCTCCTACGCATGGGCAGACGCCCGTCAAACACGCGACGACCCCGAACTGCAGGCCGGATATCGTTGGCGCTCCGGCAATTTTCCCGGCGAGGACGCGGACCCGGCCGTCGAGCGGGCGTTCGGCAAGGGTGTCTGGTTACGCCATCTGATGCAGCCACTGCGGCCCGGCGAAGAGACCGAGGGCGAAACGAACCGTCTCGGCGCGTATTCCGCGCGCTTGTGGCTGCCGTTGCTGCGCGCGGAGCGGGGCTCATGAAACGCTTCGACCTGCTGGGGCCGCTGCCCGTTGAGAGCTCCACCACAGTGCTGGAGGCCAGCGCCGGTACCGGAAAGACGTTCGCGTTGGCAGGTTTGGTCACCCGGTACGTCGCCGAGGGTGTCGCCACGCTGGATCAGATGCTGCTCATCACGTTCGGGCGCGCCGCCAGCCAGGAACTCCGCGACCGGGTTCGCGGCCAGATTGTTGATGCGTTGCGGGCCTTCGAGGATCCGTCGACGGCACGCACGGATCTGACGCGGTGTCTGATCTCGGCCGACCACGAGACACGCCAGCGGCGGCTGCGGGACGCACTCGCCGGTTTCGACGCGGCGACCATTGCCACCACCCATCAGTTCTGCCATATCGTGCTCAAGTCCCTGGGGGTCGCCGGGGATAGCGATTCCGGTCTGACGCTGGTCGAGAACCTGGATGACTTGGTCTGCGAGATCGTCAACGACCGGTATCTGACGCATTTCGGCAAGGAACGTGAGAATCCGCCGCTGAGTTACCCGACGGCGTTGCGCCTGGCCAGGGAGGTGGTGCGCAATCCAGCCACCCAGCTGCGTCCAGGCGAACCCGAGGCCGACTCGTATGCCCTGGCCGCTCTCACCTTTGCCCGGGATGTGCTGGAGCAGCTGGAGATCCGTAAACGCCGCCGCGGCATCCTCGGGTTCGATGATCTGCTGACCCGCCTGGCCGATGCGCTGGATGCCCCGGATTCCCCGGCGCGGGCACGGATGCACCAGCGTTGGCCCATCGTCATGGTGGACGAGTTCCAGGACACCGACCCGGTGCAATGGCAGGTGCTGGAGCGGGCCTTCTCCGGACGCTCGACACTGGTCCTGATCGGCGACCCCAAGCAGGCCATATACGCGTTCCGCGGTGGCGATATCGACACCTATCTACGGGCAGCGGCCACGGCCGGCGACCAGCAGACGTTGGGCACCAACTGGCGCAGTGATGCCGCGTTGGTCGACCGGCTGCAGGCGGTGCTGCGGGGTGCACAGCTGGGCGGTCCGGACATCGTGGTCCATGCCGTCCAGGCTCACCACCGGGGGCATCGGCTGGTGGGCGCCCCGCACAACGACCCGTTCCGGCTGCGGGTGGTGTCGCGAAATCGGGATGGCATCAAGGTGATTCCCATCGCAGATCTGCGGCGCAACATCGGCAAGGATCTCGCCGCCGATATCGGCGCACTGCTCTCCAGCGACGCCACTTTCGATGGCCGACCGGTCCAAGCCCGGGACATCTCGGTGATTGTGGAGGCACACAAAGATGCGCGCGCATGTCACTCGGCACTGGCCGAGGCCGGGATCCCCGCTGTCTATACCGGCGATACCGACGTATTCAGTTCCGACGCGGCACAGGACTGGCTGTACCTGTTGGAGGCATTCGATCAGCCACATCGCCCCGGCCTGGTGCGCGCCGCCGCGGCGACGGTGTTCTTCGGTGAGACGGCGGAAACTCTTGCTGCGGGCGGCGAATCGCTGACCGATGAGATCGCCGGAACCCTACGCGCGTGGGCGGGGCGAGCCCGCGAACGCGGAGTCGCGGCGGTGCTCGAGGACGCGCAGCTGGCCGGCATGGGACGACGGGTGCTGTCGTGGCGGGGCGGCGAGCGGATGATGACCGATCTTGCCCACCTGACGGAGCTGCTGCAGGAAACGGCGCACCGCAATGGCTTCGGGCTTGCCGCGCTGCGGGATTGGTTGCGCGCGCAATGTTCAGAGGGCGGGGCCGAGGCCGAACGCAACCGGCGGCTGGACAGTGATGCCGCGGCCGTGCAGATCATGACGGTGTGGGTGAGCAAGGGGTTGCAGTTCCCCATCGTCTATCTGCCTTTCTCATTCAATCGGTATGCGCCGGAACGTGATTACGTGCTGTATCACGAAGATGGGGTGCGTTGTCTGCATATCGGCGGCAGAGATGATCCCGACTATTCGATGGCCGATCTGGCGGGCCGTACCGAGGCGGCCCGTGATGCCAGCCGGCTCACGTATGTGGCGTTGACGCGGGCGCAGTCGCAGGTGGTGGCGTGGTGGGCGCCGTCCTTCGATGAGCCCAACGGCGGCCTGTCTCGGCTGTTGCGGGGACGTGTTCCCGGGAATCCCCCGGTTCCCGACAGGTGTTCTCCCGCGAAGATTTCCGACGTGGACGCGCTCAAGCGGCTGCGCGCATGGGAGGCCGAGGGCGGCCCCGTGATCGAGGAGGCACTGGTCGCCCCATTTGTTCCGACCGCGGCGCCGTCGGTTTCCGAGGATCTCGCGGTCCGGGTGTTTGATCGGCCGATCGATACCGCGTGGCGGCGCACCTCGTATTCGGGGCTGCTGCGCGCCGCCGAAGAGTCGGGGGTGTCGAGCGAGCCGGAGGTTACCGAGCTGGACGACGAGGTGGACGACATTCCGTTGCGATCGACACCGGCAGGTGCCGACGTGCCGTCGCCCATGGCGGAGCTTCCGGCCGGTGCCGCGTTCGGGTCGCTGGTTCACGCAGTGCTGGAGACCGCCGATCCGTTCGCACCGGACCTGGTTGGGGAACTGCAGGCGCAGGTGGTGAAACATGCGGAGCGATGGCCCGTCGAGGTTCCGGCCACCGAGTTGGCCGCAGCGCTGGAGCCGATGCATGACACTCCGCTAGGTCCGTTGCTGCCGGGCGTGACGTTGCGCCAGATCGGCTTGCGGGATCGCTTATGCGAGCTGGATTTCGAGTTTCCGTTGGCGGGCGGTGATGCCGCCGGCGGCTCGTTCCCGCGGCTGGCCGACGTGGGCGCGCTGTTGAGAAAGCACCTTGCGGCCGATGATCCGCTGGCGGTATACGCGTCACGGCTGACGGGACCCGGCCTGGGTGCCCAGAGTCTGCGCGGGTATCTGTCGGGCTCCGTCGATGCGGTGCTGCGGGTGGGTTCGCGGTACGTGGTGGTGGACTATAAGACCAACTGGCTGGGTACCGGCGACGCTCCGTTAACGGCTGCCGACTATTCGAGGCCACGCATGGTGGAGGCCATGTTGCATTCGGACTACCCACTGCAGGCGTTGCTGTACAGCGTTGTGCTGCATAGGTTCCTGTCCTGGCGTCTACCGGGGTATCGACCGGAGGAGCACCTGGGCGGCGCGGTGTATCTGTTTGTGCGCGGCATGTGCGGAGCGGATACCCCGATGGTGGAAGGACATCCGACCGGGGTGTTCAGCTGGCAGCCATCGGCGGCCCTGGTGGTCGCGCTGTCGGAGCTGCTGTCATGAGGTTGATAGAGGCGTTCGGCGACATTCTCGAACCGGCAGATGTGCATGTGGCGCAGCGGTTGACGACATTGGCGGCCGAGACGGATGAGTCGGTGGAGCTGGCGGTCGCGTTGGCGGTGCGGGCGCTGCGCGGCGGGTCGGTCTGTGTGGATCTGCGCGCGGTGGCGGCGCAGGTGGACGCGCCATCGTTACCGTGGCCTGCTACGGACGCCTGGTTGGCGGCGGTGCGGGCGAGTCCGTTGACAGGTGCGCCGGCCACGCTGCGGCTTTTCGGCGAACTGCTGTATCTCGATCGGTACTGGCGCGAGGAACAGCAGGTGTGCGAGGACATGCAGGCCTTGGTCGCCGCCGCGCAACCGCATGCCGAAGTGCCCGCCTATGCGCGACTTTTCCCGCCCGGATTCGAAGAACAGCGCGCGGCCGCCGATACTGCGCTGTCGCAGGGTCTTACGGTGTTGACGGGCGGTCCCGGCACGGGTAAGACGACCACGGTGGCGCGGCTGTTGGCGCTGCTGGCCGAGCAGGCATCGTCGTCTGCTGGGTCGCCGCTGCGCATCGCACTGGCGGCGCCGACAGGCAAGGCCGCGGCCCGGCTGCAGGAAGCCGTGCAGCTGGAGGTGAGCAAGCTGGATCCCGTCGACCAATCGCGGCTTGCCGGGCTGCAGGCGACCACGCTGCATCGTCTGTTGGGATCGCGCCCCGACACGTCGTCCCGCTTTAGACATGAGCGCGGAAACCGGTTGCCGCACGACGTGATTGTGGTGGACGAGACGTCGATGGTGTCGCTGACCATGATGGCGCGATTGTTGGAGGCGGTGCGCCCGCAGGCCCGACTGCTGCTGGTGGGTGATCCGGATCAGCTGGCCTCTGTGGAGGCGGGCGCGGTGCTGGCTGATCTGGTCGAGGGCCTGGGGTCCGAGCGAGTGGCGGCACTGCGCACATCGCACCGTTTCGGTGCGGCGATTGGCGCGTTGGCTGCGGCGGTGCGTGACGGAGACGCGGATCGTGCGCTGGAGGTGCTGGCATCTGGCGATCCGCATGTGAAGTGGTCGACGGATTCAGATGGGTTACGCGATGTGCTTGTCCCCCACGCGCTGGCATTGCGCGCGGCGAGTCAGGCGGGTGACGCCACGGCGGCACTGGCCGTGCTCGACGAGCACCGGCTGCTGTGTGCGCATCGGCATGGGCCATTCGGGGTGACGCACTGGAACCGACAGGTGGAGCGGTGGATCACTGAGGAGACGGGCGAGCCACACTGGGCGGCCTGGTACGCGGGGCGCCCGATTCTGGTGACCGCCAATGACTATGGATTGCGCCTGTACAACGGGGATACCGGCGTAACGGTGGGCGAAACTGACGGTTTGCGCGCGGTGATCGGCGGGGCGTCATTTGCGACCAGCCGCTTGGTCGAGGTGGAAACCATGCACGCCATGACGATTCACAAGTCGCAAGGCAGCCAGGCCACGGAAGTGACGGTGCTGCTGCCGTCTGAAGATTCCCGGCTGCTGACACGCGAGCTGTTCTACACCGCGGTCACGCGCGCCAAGGAGCGCGTGCGGGTGGTCGGGTCCGAGGCCGAGGTGCGAGCCGCGATCCAGCGGCCGGCGGTGAGGGCATCCGGGCTAGCGATGAGACTGGTGGGAGCTGAGCTTCAGACATCCGACAGGTGAACCCGGTTTCCGTCCGGATCGAATGCTCTAAGCCGCCGAGGTCCGGGCAACTCGTAGCCGATTCCTAGCCCGTCGAGCGCCAAGCTCACCGCCCCGATATCGGTGGCACGAAGCCCCAACTGCACTTTGGATATTGGGCGTTCCAGGGACGGCCAGAGCTGAAGAACCACCTCACCCACACCACCGTCGTAATGTGTCGGGCAGCCCGGCTCACAATTCTCGAAGAGCGTAATGCCGAGCGCACGATAGAACTCAGCAGACCTGTTCGGATCGGATACGAACAGGGTTACCTCCAGGAGGCTGTGCGCTTCGGTCACGCGCGATGGGATGCGGGCTGTCATTCTCCGATCATCACATTGAGCACCGACAGTGCACTTCTATTGCATGACAGGTACTCCCACGCAAGTCACGGTTTCACATACCGCGTATCACTCTCTCGACCCTTCTTCTCCGCATTTGCGCCGAGCAGCCAAATCAAGTTGTCGGTACGCGAGTAGTTACTCGTTGGGGAGATAGCCATACCCGCTAAGGAGTACTTCATTGCTTCGCGCACCTCACCAGTTTCGCGACCCGTTAGCGATACCAACGCATTCACGGAATCAGCCTGCTGTTCAACAATGTTGGGAACCCAACGGTTCAGCAGACGGATGACATGGCGGTCTGGCTTAAAACCGTTCCAGCCGAGATTTCGGAAGAACTCACTGGCGAGCGGGAACCTCATCCCGGCCAGTTTCCCCAGGCGCGGGCCATCCCATCGCTTAGGAGGCTCGTCTATGAGATGTCCCACTACGCACAGCATGAGTTTTTCATCTGACAGCTCGATGTCCCGCGACGCAGCGCGCCTTCTGAGGGTATTTGCGAGTTCGATGACACCGTCGTAATAGCTTGCTCTCCGCTCATCAAGGTCTGCCAGCGTGGCTGCCCAAGCCAGAATCGCCCGTGCATCGCCTCCACCAGTTGTCCCAGGCAACAGCGCCCTGAGACTCGCCGGGGCGGCACCTTGCGCTCGCGCAGGTTCAAAATCCCCCAGCAGGTCACGCAAGTCGTTTTGGTTCCTACGGAACGTCACCCACTGCCGAGAGTTGCTGCCCACCGCCTTGACCACGGCAATGAATACCTCACGATTTGAACGTGGTTGCATGGGCTCTGCCGGATGCTGATCGAGCTTCTCGACCACCGAATCAATAAACTCAGATGCCGACATCGTATCGGAGGAAAAGCCATAATCTGCAGCGATCTTTTCGCGTATCTCGGCCTCCCTAAACAGTCGGTCGGCCACCGCGTTCTCATCCAGATACATACCCGCCCCTCCAAGCAAATCGTATTATATAGCAGCACAACAATTCTCAGATCGCCCTTTGAATGTCATTCCGCTGCGGGTTCACCCTCTAAGAGGCCAACCCCCTCGGACTGAAGAATCCCGAGAACATCGATCACTGGCTCTTCGCCTGTCGGTTCCGCAGTTTCGTTGACCATCCCAACGTCAATCACCGAGGGGCTGGCGCCGTCCTTCTCGCAAAGAAATCGTTCCCGGTAAGACCAGTAGGCGGCATCTGCAATGTCGTCAACCATCTTCCAGTTCAACACAGCTCCGATACCCACGCCAGCCACCGGAACAAACTGCCCGAGCTTCTTCTTCGTCAGCTTCTGACTGAATTGTGCGGCAAACTTCTGCGCCACCTTGACGAACGTCTGCTGATTCAGCTGTCTCCAGGCCGCGTTGGTAGCTAGGCTCCGTGTCAATACCGCGAGTTGTTGGTACGCAGCGGCTTTGGCTGAACCGGTCGTGGCCAGGCCAAGTCCGATGATCTGCATCATGAAGATCTCTTCGGCCGGGTCATGGGGGTCGTACCCGTAATAGAGCGCGTCGTGGGCCACGACGCGGCTGCAAATCGCCAGAAGCGCCGCAGCGTCTACGCCCATGGCTGCCGCGATTGTGCCCAACCCCGGGGCAGCAGCGACGCCCGCACCGGCGACGGCGCCCGTTGTCGCCAGAGCTTGCCCACCGCTGACGGCGAGGCCGGCCGCCGCGCCCTCCGCCGCGGCCGACAACGCGTAGGTGTAATGCAATCGCGCGAACGACGCGACCTTATCGATCGCACGTAGGTCGAGTCTCCGTATGTCTGCCAGCTCGTTGACGGTATGCCCCCTCTTCACATACGCACGGACGACGCGGCTACTCGAAGTAGTCAGCCGGCCAGACCGAGTCATGAGCTTTCCCGCGCCTTCCGCCGTCACAGCGAGCACCGCGGCCCCAGAATCCTTAGCCTTATCCGCCCCGGGCACTTTCGACAATTTGTTGAAAAGGTTGGCTCCCCGCGCTTGCACACCAGCAGGCACCAGACGCCTGGGCGATCTACTCAACGACTGTTCCTTGTGCTCTCTAACTTTGACCAGTTGTTCTTGTTCGTACTCCGACAGCCCCACCTGAGGACCTCCCCTTGTTAATGACATCCAGAATGATCACAGCACACGCATCTGACACTGGGCCTAGTAACCAACAAATTTCATGGCCGTGAGCACCCATGATCGCTTCATGAACTAGGGCATCGACAATCGGCGCGTCACATCAGAAGAAACGTGGATGCAACCATGACTAGAACTCACCAGGCCCGACACGCTTGCGGCAACTGGAACGACGCAGCCAAAGGGGGTAACGCGTGCGCAGACGCTGCGCCCAACACACGTCACTGCGCGGTGCATCGACGGCAGACCCACGGAAGTGCGGGTCTGGGTGCCCTCGCGTACTCAAGGACGACTCCATGGGCCAGCGTGAACTCGACTACCGCTGGACCAAGACACGAGATACCCGCCTAATCGAATACACCGACCTCCCGGCGGCTGTTGCCAGCCTACTTCGGTCATACGCTCCCGAGAACGGCTAGTCGGAGTGCCTCAAGTTCCGGCTGTGACTCCCGCCGTACCCAACAGCTCGGTCCGCTTCCCGCTCCACGTCACCACAAGCGCATCACGCGCCCGGCTGCTAGCAACGTAGAGGAGGGACCGCTCCCGCAACAACGCCTCCGCACGTTCTTCCTCGGGTACAGAACGAAGTGTTGCCGGGGACGGCACATGCTTGTCGTCGGCGCCCACCAGGACCACTCGAGAGAATTCCATCCCCTTCGCGCGGTGCATCGTCATCACCAGCGGTTGCCCTGGTATCGCAGCACTCTTGTCAATGGCACGTGCCGTGATGCCGCGCTCGCCAAGCCCCCGAATGAAGCGGTCCCGCTCGTCTTGGCTGCGGGTCAATACTGCAACGCTTTCGGGTTCTACACCCTCCTCCACCAGCCACTCACCCACCTTCCTAGCAACCGCTTCCAACTCAGCCGCGAGGTCGACACACGGAATCAGCTCAGGCTCAGGACCGTTGCGAGCAGAGCGATACTCGCTGGTGCTCTCCTTGCCTTGCTCCAGGTCGCAATAATCCGCGCCGGAAAGCACACTCACCGCGAAATTGAGATTCTGGGCAGTGGTGCGGTAGTTGAGGGTCAACCTCCGCGATTTTCCCACGATTCTTATCCCAAAGCGGCTCAACACAATCGGCCGCCCATAGATTCGCTGATGCGAATCCTCGGCAATGAAAAGGTCATTGGGGCCGTCATCGACCAATGCACGCAGCAGTGCCCAATGTGGTCCATGCAGGTCTTGCGCCTCGTCAACCAGGACGTGATCGGCGAGATGACGTCCAGTCCTCTCCGTGCGGATACGGAGGGCTTCGGCAGCGAGTGCCACCACTTCCGGAAAGCTGAGCGTCTGGTCCATCTGCGACTGCCTGCGGTACGCCTCTACTAGCTTCCATACCGCGATGCGTTGCGGCCGGCTCAGTCGCACCCCCCGTCCTGGTCGAGCGACCTTTGCGTATTGCTCAAGCGTGGTGATGCGATTGGCCAATACAACCGCCGTGTACTCGTTATCCAGAAACCCTGGAGAGGCAAGTCTGGCTTCCAGCCCCGTTTCTACAGAATGTACGATCTCTCGCCATACCGCATCATAATTTGTTCTGCGCGAACTGATTTCAATCCCGCCGTGCCCAAAAATTGTCTCGCATGCAAGGGTTGCATCATCACCGGCACGATAAAGCACACTTCTACCGAGTGAGTCGATGCCGCCCACATATATGCCACGTTCGCCGGGATTCTCGGCGAACGTCAACCCCGGATCGAGCGCCTTAAGATCAGCTTTGAGCCCTTGCGCCAGGGTTGCGTTGAAAGTGGTCAAGATGATCCGTGCGTCCGGGTTGTCGCGGGCCAGCCTGCGCGCCCGGTGGATGATGACGACAGTTTTCCCGGTTCCTGCACCGCCAGAAAGCCGGAAGGCGCCACTTGTATTTGATTCCACATACTTTCGTTGTTCAGGGTGCAGAAACGTGCGCCACGCAGCGAAATCGCCCCCCTCGATCACCCGGCGCAGTTCCTCATTGTCTTCGATGAACGCGAACTGCATCCTGGAGGCCGGGCGTTCCAATGCCGCAATGATTTGCTCGTCATCGCCCAGAGACCATTCGGTCGCCTTCTCGGTGAACCCATGCGCTTCTCGAATCATCTCAATCGCGATGCCCATTGCGAGTTCGACTAGCGCACTACCCTCCCATTCGAGCCCTGTGGCAGCCACCTCAAGCAAGTCAGATTCGTTTGCCGCACCCATTGCCTGAGTTGCCAACGTCCGGTTGATACCCAGCCTGTCGGTGAGGTCGGCAAGTGTATATCCAACGCCCGCAAGGTATGACAGCTCAGGTTTCGCAGCTCTCTCAGGAGCGGGCAGTAGCGCCACCGAATCCACCGGTGCGGGCTCGCCAATCAAACCTTCCAGGGTGCCGTTGATCGGGTTGACTTTCAGAGTAGCTCGTTCAGCGAGTTTAATCGCGTCATCGTGGGGCCACGTGCCCATGTAAATGTATGTGCGGCCACCGGACTTGTCGTCGATCTTGAACAAGATCGCTCGCCAGTACAGGTCCACGCGACCTGTACGCACTCTCGGGTCGACGGCACCACGCAGCGGTTCGATATGAAGTTTGGGAGCGGTGTCGTCCGCAGCGAGCTTCTCGAAGAAGTCGTACACCTTGTTCTTCACGGAACCGTCCAGCTTGGACATACCCTTGCTGTTCGATGCGATAACAAGATTCGCCACCTACATCACTCCTTTCGCCTTCAGAACGTCCATGATCACTGCAGCATCTGGTGAGCAAAGCGTCCAACCGTCAACTGCCTCTTGCTCGCTGAAGGCGACGGCTACCCGTGTACCTTCCCAGGCCATACTGAGAACATCGCCGTCATCCGTCTCGTAACCCATCGTCGGCATCGCGGCACCCGCTTCCGCCAATGCACGAACTAGATCGCGTTCGCCGTCGGACACGGCATCATCGAGTAACGCCTGCCATTCGACGGGCAACACTGATACTGCGAGATCAGCAGGACCGGAATCGGGTTCGGTGTCCAGCCGTGTCCGCGTGGTGACGCGGCCAGGGTCACTGATAGCCAACCAATTCGATAACCGCAGCCACTCTTTCCACGCCTCTCCGTCGAGGTTCTCCAGCTTGTCTTCTCGATCGTCGACGGCGAGTACGGCGCGCGGCGGATCGGTGCGCGAGCGTGCTCCCGCGGCGACGGTTATGCCACCATCGGTAAAGGTCCAACACATATCGCCCGCGGGTGACGCGAAGGGCGCAACTCCGTCGAGCGTCGCCAGCGCTGCAGACAATACCTCCTCCACGGAGGATTTCACCCGATTGTCGCTTCGCACAAAGAAGTACGGCATCCATGCGCTGAACTTGCGCCATGCCTCGATATCAGGGGCAATCATGAACTCCAGCAGTTGCGATACCGGATCTTTGGCCATCAACCTCACCAGGCTGGGTTGTACCTGAAATTCACTAGTAACGATGCTGGCGGCCTTCTGGTCAAACCACATGGGGTCCACGGCTTCACCCGATTTGAACCGTTGTAGATCGTCATGCCCAAAGGACCACACCAAATATCCCGCGGCGCGTAGAGCGGCCCGTTTGTCCGCGTCGTCCGCGACGCGATTGCACCCGGGTACCGCATGAAAAGCGCGCCCGTCGGCAAAAATCGCTATCTGAGGAATATCCGGATCGGCGGTCTGCAACATGAAGTCGGGTTTTACGAAATCCAGGGAAACTTGCGGCCGCAGCGACCATTTCCGGGGCTTTGCGCCTTGCAGGGCAATAGTCGCTGACGGTCCGTAGGGCCCAGGCTTCTCCACAACAGCTGCGCCCATCAGTCTCAGTCGCCCGACGAATGAGGAATAGAAATCGCGCTCCAGAAACGACTCGTCACTCATCGCGGTAGGCGCCGGTGCCGTCTCCGTCACATCCGCAGCCCACTCGTCGAGGTTCGGGGTGGCATGTGAGCCGACGTCGAGGATGCCGTCAAGAAGCTTCAGTGCGGTCAGCCGGGATACCTTGTCCATCTCGTAGGGCGCGGCGAACGGCAACAGACACCGGTGGCACGCCAGCCGGTCCTCTTCCTTGCACGGACATTCACGTACCGTTTGGCGAGCAGCCACCAGGACATCGAATACCTTATTGTGGTCAGAAAATTCGGCGAGGTACCCGGTACCGCCGGGGACCGTGTCGTGAATCAGGAGCGCGCGTCTGTCTGGAGCCCAGAGCGCGTCACTGATGGTCGCCACATCTAGGTGCTCAGGCGAGCCGCCGATCACCTCTCGCAGCCCAAGCTTGATCGCGGCCGCCAAGCTCGGGTGAGCAAAATTGTCATACTCCATCTGAGGCGGCAGGTGCAGAAGCACACCCTGAGTGCGTAGCCGTCGAGCCAATGCGACGTCGCGGACATCTTCGGTGGCCGAATCGCGTAGGCGGCACCAGGTTCGATGCTCGTAGCGGTTGTTCCGACCGGCATCCCGATCGAGTTGTCCACACGAGGCACAGACCCGGAACAGACCACTGGTCGATTCCTGCCCGGCGATGATTCGAGTCTTGCCCGTCGATGCACGACGACCGAGGTTAATCCAACGAATATCCAAGCGCCGCAAATACTCTGCACCAAAGGCCGAGCTGGTCCGGAACCATTTCCGCCCTACCTGTCCGGGGTCGATGTCGGCAGCGGTCACGACGGTGAATTGCTCGCTTCGGCGGTCGTCACGAATGTCGTTGATGGTGGCTTCATCACGGCGGACCTCGGCTGACACTCGGGTCATCTCGACAACGGGTAGGTGCTGACTCACGTCGGCGATGGCAGTGCTGTGGCAGCGCACGCACACCGATGCTGATTCCGTCGCCACGGCCGTCGCGCTGATCCGAGCCCATCCACACTGCGGGCATACCTGCCATGCATGGATGTTGGACTCACCCGATCCCAAGTCCACCGCGTCAATGGTGACGGCGAGGCCCTGAGCGTAGAAAGTGGCGCCAGGAGCGAGCTCAGTGAGCGCGACTCGGGAGCCACGCTGGTAGCTGAATTCTTCTCCCATGTACTCGTTGCTGTCCGGGTCTATCCAGGTGACACCGACGTCGAGGGTGACCGCATCGTCAAGCAGCGTGTAGTTGGGCAGCACACCGTAGCGTTCGAGCACAGCAATCCAATAGTCGCGGGTCAGCGAGTTGATCTGTGCGCCAAGAAGCTTACGGGATCCTCGGGCGGTCTTGAGTGCCCGCTTGTCGTCGTCGGTAGCGGCAGGCGAGAAGGCGCGGCGCTCGAACTCAGACAGGTCGGCCTCGACTGTGGCCAGACGTTGAGTGAGCTCGCCAAGGTCGAGTCGCCATTGGTGTGCGGCCGACATCAGCCGCACGGTGAGTCCGCTTGGCATCCCCTCGGGCGATGCGACTACCCAGGTGCGGAGCGCCTGCACGGCATCTGAACTGAGGTGTTCACCGAACTGGGCTAGAAATCGACCCAGGTGAGCATCCGCATCGGTGGCCGCGGTCTCTAAAAGAGTTGACAGCCAACTATTTTCGCCGTCGTCACCAAGGGCCGATTGCGCGTCCTTTGGCGGCTCCACCTGCCGGTCGCGTGCAAACTGATCAATGATATGAGCGACGTATTGGCGCTGCAGAATTTCTTCGGCGCTAAGAAATGTCGCTGGCGGACGCACGTCGCCTTGGATCACGGAGAGAGGGTCGAACAGCTTGGGAAGGTGTTCGCCCCTGCCACGAACATAGGCCAACACCAACGAGTTTCCGGTAAGACGGCCAGCGCGTCCAACGCGCTGCAAGTACGACGACACCGACCGCGGCAACGATCCAAGCATCACCGTCGACAGGTCGCCTATGTCGATGCCCATCTCCAGCGTGGGCGTTGCTACCAGCACATTGGGCGCTTGCGGGTCTGCTCCACCCCGCTTGAACGCCGTCTCATAGTCCAGCCGTGTCTTCACGGGCAGCAGGCCGGTGTGTTCGCGGGCCACGACACGCTTCATCTGCGTCGAGTCGTAGAGCCGCCGATAAAAGTTGTCGGCCTTGCCGCTTCGGTGCAGACGGCCCGGGCACCGGATCAACGTGCAGGGCGCACCGTCCAGCTCATCAATGGTAGTGGCGCTGCCCGGGACCGGGGATTGGCAGATGTCGCAGGCAAGCAAGTGTCGCCCGTCCAGCAGTGCATCCAACACAGGCACACCGATGTGAACCGTGGAGGCCGCCAACCCGTACACGGTGGAACCGGTCTCGGTAGTGAGGGTGGAGAGCAGCATCTGTGCGGCAAGCTCGGCGAACAATGCCTTGGCCAGATAAGTGCCCTCTTGGGGGCTGACGTTCAAGCATTGCGATGCCCACTGCGCATACCAGGAGGACGGTACGGTGATCGGGTCGAATCCTTCTGGCAGCGCAGCGGCTCCGGATTTGATAGCGGGAAATGTCGGGGCCGGTCGGCCCTTCGGGAAGGCGGGCATGCCCTGACCGCGGGGACGGCCTCCCCAAACGTGATAGCGATTGGCATTGCGTTCTAAGTATGGCCGCAACCAGTCATGATGAATGCCGCCACGGGTACGGATCCGCTCGACGGTACCGCGCACCCATTGAGCTAGCGCCGCGTCGGGTACCCCCTGCAGCGGAAGTTGGGTGGGGTCCGCCTTGTCCAGGGCGCGCCGCCCGATGATCGGTGCCCGATGCGAGGCCCCCAGGTAGACCTCGGCGACTGCACTGCCGGTCAGCTCCAAGGTCCTGCCTGTGCGTGACTGCAGGCCAAACTCGAGGTCAATATCGAAGCGCAACCGACGCTTGGCCTTGTTCTCAGCCGCTCGTCGAGAGTTCGGGTGGACGTCGGGCTTCCAGAAGGCGACGAACTCGTCGCGATCCACCAGATCGGGCGGCAGCAGTTGATAGCGCAACACCGGATCGTCGCTGGCCTGGTTGATGACTGCTCGCGTCAGCTCGTCCAGATCCAGTTCTGCGTCACCGAGCGCGCCTCGCAGCGCAGTGCGCAGGGTCAGGCTGTGCGAGCGGGCCTGCACAAAGCCGGCCCGGTGCGCAGCGTCCTGCACGCTGTCGGTGAACATCAACGCCTTCTTCTCTGCGGCGTCGAGGCGCGTGTCGCCGAACAGGTTTGACAGGGTCACCGACAGTTGAGTCGCCACCGCACTACCGAGGAACCGGATGCCGTCCGCCGCCCCGCAAGCGGGACACACGTCGATCTTGGATTGCTCGTCGGCATCGGGTCCGTTCAGGGTGAGTACCGGCAGCACCCGTCCGTCGACCACCTCGGGACTCTCAGGGTCGGGTGCCGTGTCCTCCAGTTCGCGATGATCCAACTGAAACCATCGCAGGTCCCGAACGCCACCGATCACCTGCGCCTCGGCGGGAGCGGAAATGAGCGCACGGAACCTAGCTGCACCTGCGGCATGATCGGCACGAATTGCCTCATCGGTGACGTCAAGCGCGTTGCCAGTGGGCGCGAGGCGTGCGCCCCAACCTGAGCGCCCGCAGTGTCGGCAATACACGGCGGGCAGAAACAGCGCGTCGTCATCGGCCACCGCACCGTCGTCGGACCATCGGTACAGGGCCGCAGCCTGGACCGCTCGATCAACGCGACTCAATTCGCGGATCCAGAGGTGGACATCCACGCCGAGCGCAGCCCGACCCGCCTCAGCACGCACGTGCGAGAGCATCGCAAAAACGAACTCCAGGAATCGTATCCGCGCTACATGCGTGCGAGCGGCTTCCCGATCGGGGGGCACCGCCGGAAACACGTGCTCGGCGAGTTCGGCTAACGACACCGCATCGAGCGCAGTTTCCAGGACCGCCTGAATGAATCGGTGACGCTTCAGTTGGTCGAGCAGCTCGTCGACTCTGAGAACGGCGGAGACTGCCGAACTTGCTGGCTCCCTTGGCCTCTCGAAGAGCTCAGCGAAAACTGCCTCGGCGAAAGCCTGATTCCCTCCGACGGTTCGATCGACCTTCTCAATACGCTCAACCGCATCGGGTATCACCGGTTCGACGGGTTTCCACGCGTCGTCGTAACTCCCACGGCGGGCACGACGCCATTCATCCGGAGTGAGGCGGGTCTCCTCAATGACCGCATCCGAGTCAAACGCTTCACCAAACACCGTGTGCGCGAAGCCGAGCATGGCCGCCGGGGCGGCCCGCGACCCCAGGGTCGCCGAGGTCGCCACCGGAGTCACCTTGCCGAGCGGGCGTGTGCGGTCCCCGTCGGTCACCGTCGATGTGACGGTCCAATGGGCCTTGAGCGTCAGGCCAAGCCGGCGTAGCAGCATCGCAACATCGGTGCCCTGCGCCCCGTCGTATGTGTGAAACTCGTCGAGCACCAGGTACTGCAGCGATTCGGCCGACAGCCGCCACATCTCGGCGCGGCCCGGATTCAACAGCATGTGGTCGAGCATCTTGTAGTTGGTAAGCAGGATGTCGGGTGGAGAATCGTGCATGAGGGAACGGTCGGAGATCAGCCCATCCACCGACACTCGGGTGCGCCCACCGCCGGCTTGTTCACCGGTGTAGATGCCTGCGGTAACTCCGGCTAGCGCAGGATCGCCTGAGATCAGCTTGGCGAGGCGCTCAGCTTGGTCGTTGGCCAGTGCGTTCATCGGATAGAGGATGAGCGCCTTC
This sequence comes from Mycobacteroides sp. H001, assembly GCF_001440005.1. Classification (NCBI taxonomy): domain Bacteria; kingdom Bacillati; phylum Actinomycetota; class Actinomycetes; order Mycobacteriales; family Mycobacteriaceae; genus Mycobacteroides; species Mycobacteroides sp. H001. The sequence goes on along the minus strand of NZ_LJYH01000018.1, from coordinate 29,203 downwards.
ATCCCTGTGATACCCGATTTCTTCACGCGCAGAACATGATCAAGGATCGGATACAGAAATGCCTCGGTCTTGCCCGACCCTGTGCCGGTGGTGACCAACGTCGGCTGCGGCCGGTCCTGATATTTGGTCGACAACCGCCCGAACGCATGGGCTTGGTGCCCATACGGGGTGAAATCGGCGGGCCACCAGTCCAACTGATCCGTCCACTGGTCTCCTGATGGCGCAAACGGCAGACGCAGACGCACATACGGCCCCTTGAACATTCCGGTGTCGGGGTCGCCAATGAAGTCGCTCAGCGCGGACTGAGCGTCTGGGTCGGTCAGCGCGAATGTCGTTGCAAGGTAATCGGTCAGTCCCTCGCGAAGGTGTTCGGCTTGCAGAGTGGGAAGGAGCGCGCCCATCAGCTACACCCCCCGCCCAGCCAGCCAGAGCGCGTGGTCGATCTCCCACGCCGTAACCCTGCGGTTAAGCTTTTCACCGACGACCGGGATGAGTAGGGTGATGAGCTCCCGCACCCCTGCCGGGTCGACCTGGGCACCGCGACAACTGAACCAGCGCAACATCATTCGGTCAGGTTTGATGAGATCGTCCTGACCGACGAGCATCCACAGATAGTCCCGCCGAACAGCGTTGGCCCCCTCCCCAGGGATCGCGCGAAGCTCGGCGTTGAGAGCAGTGAACCGTGTCTCGTCGCCAAACACGTTGATCGCCCCGGTAAGCGCGTCGACTCCGTGGTTAAGAAATGCATGGAGGTGGCGAAGCACGGCATCGGATTTCAGGATCCCGCCCCGGGTCGAGGTCCACTGTCGGTTGGTAAGTCGCGTCAGTTCATCGACGCTGAGCCCGGCCAACCGTGTCAAGGGCAGAGGATCTGCACCCACTGGTTCACTGGCCGGAACGGTCGGTTGTTCGACACCGAATTCCTTGGCCACCTCGCGCACCAAGGGCACGACAACGGTGTCGTACCGGGCGCCGATGCTCCACACTGCGTCGATGATGCACAGACTCAGGCTGGCCCAACGCCGTTCCCGAGGTCGCGGATCGAGTTGGACTATAGCGTCGGCCAGCCTATCTACCTCGACCTGCTTCATGCGCCCACCACGTCACTAAAGTGCTTGTGCGCCAATTCCATATCGCGCTCCCGATCAACGCCGACGAACGGCTCTAGATAGGCGATTCCATCAACGGTGAAGTCCTCAGCCCTCAGCCCGCCCTTCTTGCGGTACTCGGCGGCGAGCTTGCCCGGCAGTTGGCGGCCCGTCGCGTCGTAAAGAGCGTCGCGTTCGTACTTCTGCAATACCGGGAACTGCGTGCGATAGATCGTTAGCAGCTCCTCGGCGGTGATCCCGAGCATGATTGCGACGATCGCGTCGATCTCCACCAACGCCTGCCGGCGGTCGGCTGCGCGCCGCAAGGGAGTCAGCCACCCCCATTTCGGGTCGACTGCGCCCAACGGTGCACGATCGGCGTAATCCACGCCAACGTGCGGAACCCATGAATCCTGCTGCCATGCTGTGTCATAAAGCTCCTCCCAGAGCGGAGCGTAGGGGCGAACCAAGCAATTTAGGCGAAGAGAACGTAAAGCCAGTTGCTGTTGCAGTCGGTGCTCGAGAATATGTGGAACACGGCCTATTGCGAATGCGTTGATATGCCCAGTCGTCGAGACCTTCATCAAGAAGTCAGCCAACAGCGACGCTGTGAACCCAGCTGAAGCCGCCAAGTCGTGGTAATTCAACTTAAGCGAGTAAATCGTTAGAAGGTGTTGAGGTCCCGGACATAAGATCGCGGACTGAAGCGTACGGACATTTCCAGTCTTCGCCATTTCTCGCCAGGCTAATCGATAATAATTCGAAGTCGAGTCACCTGCCCACTTGGGATAAGCAGAAATATATTCATCAAATTGTTTCGCCAACTGGTAGCTCGTTCGCGGAATAAACCCGTCGGATATGCGCTCTAGATCAATCTCAACCGAATCTCGATTGCTCTGCATCGATGGATTCGGTTCTTTGTACAGGGGGTTCCCATTGGTGATCTGGAGACCTTGGAGGATGACTTCGTTCCAGTTCGAAACTACCGTCGATGCACGTCTGATAAGGCCGTCTCTCCGCGCATTGGTCTCGTTCCATCCATAAGTCCAAGGCGGCGCTAGATCACCCAACCGAGGTGCTGAAGACATCTTGATGAGGATATCTGTACTGGCTTGATTCACTAAATAGACCATACGTGCTGCATCGGCGTCGCCAACATCGTCGCCGAGGGCATCGGCCCAGCTTGTCAGCGTCTCCGGTAAAATCCGAACAACTCGTTGGGCATGGGGACGCAAATCCCACTTTCCGTTGTCATCTTTCACGCCCGGGGCGCCTCCGGAGCCGTCGTGGGTGAGTGAACGCTGGACAGTATTTGGGTGGTACATCGTTGTCGCGTGCAAAAATGAAATCTCTGATACTTGGCCATAAACCTGAACACCGTACTCTTCTTTATTGCCAATATCAAATAGCTTTAGCTCATTTCTGAAGTGCCAATGACGGCGCAAACGTCGGTAGCAGACTCGCCTGAGTTCTCTTGCATTGGGGTCTGCGAAATGTCCATCGGGGTGAACGAAAGCTGTAATTCCACCACCCGCCATCGAACGCCACGATCTTTCAAGAAAGCATCGATAGAGATCTGTTCGGATTCCGGCGAGGATTGGATGGTCTACGTGGGAGCTAAGACTCTCACTGACACCAAATTGCTGCGTTCGTTCATCCAGGTAGGCGGCCCGAATCTTCGAATCTGCCAGCACAATCCGTCGCTTTTCTTCGACGTCTAGCTCTGACGGGTTCTCCGCTAGCCTCCACCAAGGATCGGACTCCGCAAGAACCCCTGCCTCGTCCCAGTCGGGGCGCACCCACGGCGGGTTGCCGACTTGGAAATCGAAGCCGCCACGCGCGAACACCGGCGCAAAGTCCAGCTCCCAGTGAAAGAAGCCCTGTGTCTTGGAAATCTCGTCCGCAACCTTCAACCACGGAAACTCTTCGACTGCCTTGTCAATCGGAAGCGCTTGCGAGAAAATGCGATCGGTGTCTTCGGCAACGTCCAGCTCCGACCAGCTCAAGTCACCAGCCAGGCTGGTTTGTCCGCGCTTCTCGTTCCTACTTTCTTTCGGCGGCACCCCCAGCAACGCTTCCAGGCCGCCGACCCACTGATCCCAATCCGGTGGCGGAGTATCGGTGGTCAGCGGCCAAGACCACAATGCACACCAGGCGTCCATCGCGCGCCGCAGCCGTAAGTAGGCACCATTCTCGTTGTGCAGCACCGACTCGATCTGCTCGCGAGTCACCACTCCCTGCGCAGAAGTAGTAGGCTCAAGGCCCCACACATCGATCTCGCGCCGGATTTGAGATTCAGCGATTGTCAAGCGGCGCAGGACGAATCCCCACATTGTCTCCACCCGCTGCGCCAGCGCCGCCAACCGCTTCTTGATCGCCGTATCGGGCGTACTGCGAATTACATTACGCCACAGCCGCAACTCGTCGCGCTTCTCGGGCGCGTACGCTTTTGCTTCAGGAGTATCAATCACCGCACCCCATCCGGCGGAGGGCAGCAAGAAGTGATGAATGCCCGCGCCAATCTCATCCCCGAGCGGCACATCGTTGGGCGCCGCTTTCAGCCAGGCCTTCTTCGCCAGCAGGGTCGGCGCATAGGCCGCTCGGCGCGCCCCGATCAGCGAGTTGCCGCGGCGCAAGTGCAGGCCAAACCAGGGAGCCTGCAAGCCGGCCACCATGGTGTCGAGCCACAGCGAGATCTCCGCCAACTCTACCGCTGCCGCGTTGAGGTCCACACCGTACACCTGATGAAGGGCGATGTGCGCCTTCACCTTTTGCAGTTCCATCTGGTACTGATCGGCGTCGATCACCTCGCCGAGATCTTCCTGCTGTCGCTTGAGGTATTCGGCCGCCAATTGGCGTACCGCCTCGATCGCGAACGCCCCGGAACCGAGTGCGGGCTCGCAGATGGTCAGAGCCAAGATCTGTTCGGGGCTGGTTCGCTCACCGTCCTGGTCCAGAAGCTCGGCCAGCGCCTGGGAGACCACGAACTTCGTCAACACCTCGGGGGTGTAGTACGAGGCCGACTGTTGACGCTCACGCCCGGCGAGCCGGAACACGAAGGACCCCTTCGGATGGACCACCGGGACCATCTCCCCGGTGGCCTCCCGCTCCGTCATCACGAAATCAGATTCAGAGAGGTCATCAGCACGTGATACCGGAACCACCCATGAGCCCTTCTCAGGGTCACCATTCTTGGCAACCTCGTAGAGGTCTTCCGCCGCGAAGAACCCGGTGTAGGACATCAGCCCCTCATACACCGCACCGAGTTGGTTGATGCCAAGCTCGGCATACGAGATGAATCCTCGATCCGATCCCTTCCGGCCCTTGGATTCCTTGGACAACAGCAGGTGCTGTAGCACTCGTTGCGCTGCTTCATTACTCAACCCAACCTGATCGATCAACTCGGTTGCCACGGGAGCGAACAGGTCAGCGCGCAACTCATTGAACTCCAATCCGGGCGCCGGATCGTCAATGCCCTCGTCTGCCTCCGGCGTATGTGGGTGATGCCCACAGTCGACAAGTCGAAAGAGTGTGGCCAAGGACTCATACAGGTGGGCGCCGGATTTCGCGGTGGGCGACACCAGCTCCGTCAGGGTGAGCTCGCGCAACCTGTCCAGTCCATAGCCCTCGCCGTATTCGGGAGCGCCGGAGGGCAACACGCGCATCTCCGGTGACGCCTCGGCGTAGAGCAGGAACAGAATGCGATACAGGAAGCGCAGCGAATGCTTGGCGAGCTGTTGCGCGTCAATCGCGTCGAGCGGCAGCCCCTTAACTGCCCGACGGCGCACTACATCGTTAGCGATGATCTCGATCGAGAGCCGGATGCCTTCACGCAGATCCTTAGACACTCCCACCGTGTGCTTGATCGAGTCGTCCAGAACGCCTTTCCACCAGATGTTTCCGTCCGCGTCCGGCAGCAACGCCTGCCTGCCGAGAATCGCGGCGGCGCGGTCCAGCTCACCGCCACGTTTGTCGTCACGACGCTCGGAGACCACCAGCAAGTCCACCGCGAGGTAGCGCCCCTCAGCCCAGCGTTCGGCCTCTGCCAGTAGCGCCCACTGACCCGCTTGCACCACAACGAACATGGGCGGTTCATCGGCTCGGAATGCTGCCGAGACGGCCTTCGACACCGACACGATGGGCTTGCGGTCTTCTTCCCCCGCGTCGAGCAGCAGCCCAGTCAATGGGTCAAGCAGGTCATCGATCGACTCGACGGGAGCAGCCTGCAGAAACAGGGTGCTTGATACGCCGGCAAATTGAGCGTGCGGCAGCCGCAATTCGGTTCCCGCGCGCTCACCGGTGTATTCGACCAGCTCTTGCGGATATCCCAGCGTTGTTCTCACCAGCGCGTGTGCGGCAGCGGCACTGTCGGGATTCTCGGCCAGTCCCGAGAGCGCGGTTTGCAGCTCACCGGCCGCACCGAGCAATTGGCGGCGCACCGTGTCGCGCCCCTCGGACACCTCGGCGTCCCACTGCCTACGTAGATCAATTACTTTGCCTTGGAATGATTCCCGAGTCGATTCGGTAGTGAAGTAGTGCTCGCCGATCCAATCCTCGCCAACAACGATGGAATCGTAGGAAGGCATGCTCACAGCTCCTTTCCGGCGATGGGCGCGTCAGCCCCCACAATGACCAGCAGAGGACGAACCAACTGTTGGGTGGGCGCCAGTAGGTCGGCCAGACGCTGCTCTTCGTTGATGCGCTGGCCGAGCTTGCCGACACGCGAACGCTGCGCGCCGAACAGCTCCAGCTGCTCGGCGTCACGGTGCCATCGCTGAGCACGTCGCCGCCACTGCGCGAGGCGTTCGGTGGTGGCGGCTTCTTGTGCGTCAAGCACCCAGCGCATCTCCCGTCGCGCGTTCTCGACGGCCACCGGAATGAGCGCTTGATACCTATCGTGGTGGGCTACCGGCCCCGGGTTGGATGCGCCGGGCTTGAGCCCGGTGTGGGTGGTCAGGAAGCTGATGTCCTCCAACGGTTCAACCATGCAGAACTCGACGTTCTCGGCATTCGGAAATACCGCGGTGGAGAAGACCCGCGAGATCAGTTGTCCCCGTTTGTTGGTCAGCGTTCCCATCACCAACACGGTGGGTGCTTCGACGTCGCCCCGAATCACGAACACCTGGTTTCGGCCCAGCGCGGTCAAGGCGCGGTCGCTGGCCCAGTCCAACACGGGATGCAGCGGCCCCAGATAGTGCGCCTCAGGCCAGGTGGTGTTGTTGATGCCCTTGCCTTCTCGTGCGATACGAAGCTGGGCAGAGCCGACCGCGGCGTTGGTGGCGAGTTTGAGTCGCTCCAATACGCGGCCATGCTGAAGGTAGTTCTGCGGAAGTTGCGCGAAGCGTTGTCGTAGGTCCCTTGGCGGGATCAGTTCGGCGATACCGTGCGGGGCACTGACAATCCAGCCAATGCCACCCTGCTCGGGCGGCGCGTGCGGCTTGTCGTGGAATGCCGCGTGCAGCGCCTCGTCGAGAAATGTCATGTCATCGGGATAAAGGCTTTGGCGTGGTGATCCTGGCAGCGGCGTCGCGGTGTCATCGACGGCGTCGAACCGTGCGAAAAGCGCATCCAAGTCATCACCGGCGGCGACCTCCTCGGGGCTGCGAACCGCAGCGTCGAGCGTGGCTCCCTTGGCGAGCACGCCGCGGATCACGTCCTCTTCCTCGGTCACGCTGTGCTTACCCATCAGCGAGGCCACGTCACCCAGCATCGAGTGTGCGTGGTACTCCCGCTCCAGCAGCCGCGACAGCACCCTCAGGTCACCGGAGAACTCCAGGTCGGAGGGTTCAAGGATCAGCGACGAGATCACCGGCGGATGCTTCTGCCCGTAGCGGTCGATACGGCCGTTGCGCTGCTCGATGCGGATGAGGCTCCACGGGATGTCGTAGTGGACGAGGTGATGGCACTGCGCGTGTAGATTCACCCCCTCAGAAGCGACGTCGCCGGTCACCAGCACCCGGATGGGCGAGGTCTCCAGCTTGAAGCCGTCGACGAGTTTCTGTTGGTCAACGTCTGAGAGCCCGCCGTGCAGCATCGCGATGTTCTCGGGCTTGAGGCCGGTGGCCGACGGCAGGTGATCGCGCAGCCACGTGAGCGTTGCGATGCGCTCAGCGAAAACCACTGCCCGCGTTGCCGATCCTTTGCCGACGCCAATTTCCTTGAGCCGCTGAACCAGCCCGGCGAACTTGCCCGCCTGCTCGCTGAGCGCGGTGGAGTTCAAATCGTTCAAGGTGTCCAGCGCTTGGAGTTCGGCATTTTGCGTCGCGTTGGTCGCGTCCAGTTTGCTACGGCGCTGCTTGATCGACTCGGCAAGGGCTGCCGGCGAAGATAGGAAGGCCTTGGCCAACGTCCACGGGAACAGCGCCTTGGTGTCGCCAGAATACGGCGAGTTTCCGCCCTCGGGGTGCAGCCAGGTCTGCGACAGTTCGGCCGCAACCGCGTCCTCGGCCACCGATGGCTTGACCAGGAGGTGCACTGGCTCGGCCCTCTCGGCCCAGTCACTGCCAACTTCGGCGGCGACCTCCGGGCTGTGCCGATGCCTGCGGATCAACAGCGACTCGACGTCGGATTTGGTGAAGGTGCCGTCCGCGTGGACAACCGTCGGATCGAGCAGTCTCAGCAATTCGGCAAACGACTCCTCCTTGCCGTTGTGCGGTGTGGCCGAGGCAAGGATCAATGCCTCGGTGTTCGGGGCAAGAATTCGGGCCAGCTCGTTGTTCTGGGTGCCTGCGTTGGTGAGGTTGTGCGACTCGTCGATAACCACCGCGTCCCACTGCTGGCGTTCCAGATGGGCCTTGTAGCGCGGGCTCTTCAACGTATCGATCGAAATGATGGCGCGTTTGAAGTAGGTGAACGGGTTACGGGTGGCCGGCAGCTTCTGGCGAACCTTCTGAATGCCCGTCGAATCGAGCCGAACGAATGGCAGCGCGAACCGGCACCACAACTCGTGCTGCATCTGCTCAAGCACGTGCTTGGGCGTGACGACCAGGATGCGTTCACCGCGGCCACGACGCACTAGCTCGGCCAGGATCATGCCTATCTCGAGCGTCTTGCCGAGCCCGACCGCGTCGGCGATCAGGATGCGCGGGCGGATGTGCTGAGGATCGAGCGCCCTCGTAACCGCCGCTCGCTGGTAGCCCAGCGCATCGGCGAGCATGTGTGTCGAGACAGTGAGAGCCTGGTCGCCATAGGGGACCGGCGTCTTGCGCAGCAACGCTTCAAGCCAAAGGCGGGAATCCCGATATCCCGACGAGCCGTCAGCGACCACCTTCGCCGCCTTCGGATCCTGCACCTCGATCGTGTCGAGGCTTGAGTAGAACGCCGCAGTGGTCTCCGCGACAAGCTCCGAAAGCCCACGAACACGGACGAGCCAGCCGTCCGCTCCCTGCTCGGCCGAGGTGACCAGCCACTCCTCGTCGCGAACGACAACAATCGAGCCGGGCGCGACGTTGAGATCCGTCGCATCTGACTCAATTTCGGTGTTGAAGGACACTTTGTCTCCGAGGGATCGTTGGGAAGCTCTGCAGCGGGGTGACGGCGGGCGACTGAGAAAACGGATTGTCCACATACTTCAGCGGATCGGCGGACGCGATGGACCGACCAACCGTTGGTCTCAAGCCAGCCGTGTACGCCAACATCGCAGTTCTCCCCTGTCCTCAGTCCTCGAACCTATCTTCGAGGCAAGCCGAACAGAGTCTCACGCGCCACCGACAAGTGAGCGTTCGGCCGTATCGGTCGAGGACGTCCAAGGCTCCGCCCCCCTCACCCAATCGAATCAATCACAAATCGCCCGCTATGGCGTCGCGATACCCGCCAGAGCATTCCGCCTGCCCCGTTGTGGACTCATTCTTGCCCTACTCGCGAGATTATCTGAGCACTCTGCGAGGTTGACACGGTTTCACAATCAGGATCCGAGTCCAGACCACTAACCAGCCGTCCGCCTCCCCCATCCGGCACACTGGCGTAGAACGCTATGACCGCAGCCGCGCTAGGACAGATACGCAGATGACGCAACCGCAGTACCCCCACGGCCAGTACCAGCAGCCTCAACAGCAGTTTCCCGGATACCCGCAGCCCGGCCCTTATGGCCAGCCTCCCAGCGGCTACGCCCCCGCCCCCAAACCTCCCCGGCCGCCACTGACCCCGCAGCAGAAGGCTCTGGCCGTCGTCGGTGGCTCGCTCGGCATCTTCCTGATCGCCCTGCTGGTACTCGGACTCACCACCACCAACTCCAGCACGCAGAGCACCCGCACGTCCGCCAACGACCAGATCGTCGACTCGCCCCGCTCCTCCGGCTCCAACAAGGACGAGGACATCAAGGCGATCAAGCAGACCATCTCCGGAATGGCCGATGCCGCCAAGGCCAACGACTTCAAGAAGATGCTCACCTTCTTCTGCGCCAAGTACCGCGAGGCGTTCAAGGACATCGCCGGAAGTGGGCAGGCTCCCGATCTCAACGCCTTGACCAAGGCCGACAATGGCCCCTCGAAGATCACCGGCCTCGATATCGACGGCGACATCGCCGTCATTCACATCACCGATGCCAAGGGCAAGCACGACATCGAGTTCAAGAAGGAGACCGGCGGCTGGAAGTTCTGCCCGGGGGCCTAGCAGCTCCGCTCATCCGTGAGTGGACTCCACCGTGGCCGTTGGATATACGCCGAACCCTCGGCATCCACCGGCGCGGCTCGACTGATCCCACGTACCGGGTGTCCCCCGGCGGATCCATCACCCGGGGCTCCTACACCCCGGATGGCCCTGGGGTACTGACGATCTCACGCGAAGACAAAACCGTCGTCGGCCGGGCCTACGGTGACGGTGCCGAGTGGCTGCTCGATCGCCTGCCACGCCTGTTGGGCGCCGACGACGAACCCGAAGCGCTCACACCTAAACACGAGGTCGTCACCCGGCTGATCCACGGCGCGAAGGGCGTCCGTCTGGGCGCCACCGATCGCGTGTGGGAGGCCCTCGTTCCGGCCGTGCTGGAACAGAAGGTGCCCGGCGCAGAGGCCTGGCGTGCCTGGCGGTATCTCATCAACCGTGTCGGCACCGACATGGGCGGCGCCAAGGCTCCGCCACCCCAACGAGAATGGCTCGACATACCGTCGTGGGAGTGGCACAAGTCCGGTGCGGAACCGGTCCGCATGCGCACCGTCCGCATCGCTGCCAACATCGACGTGGAAACCAAGCCAGAGCACCTGACCTCGATCCACGGCATCGGACCGTGGACCGAGGCCGAGGTCCGCAGTCGCGCGCTCGGCGATCCCGACGCCGTGCCCGTCGGGGACTACCACATCGCCGGGCAGGTGGGATTCGCGTTCACCGGCAATAAGACCGACGATGCCGGCATGCTGGAACTTCTAGAACCCTATGCCGGACAACGCTATCGAGTCATTCGGCTCATCGAGCTCATGGCACCTAAGCCGGAGAGGCGCGGATCCCGGATGCCGGTGCGCGACTACCGCAACTTCTGACATCCGACAAGCGGTTCATCCCACTTGTGGATGGCCATCGTGGTTGTGGATAACCTCGCCCAGCTGTCGGTCGTCATCCATAGCCTTCAAACATGAGTCCAATCGACGATCTACTGGCGACAGCCACCGCTGTCGTCGAGTCGTCGTGTGATGAGCTCAACAATCCCGAGTTGCTCTCCGCACTAAGGCAACTGGAAATTGCACAGCGCAAGATCACCGCGGCCTCACACGCACTCACGGCCCGGCTGGTGGAACGCGGGTCACCGGTCGCGCTGGGCGGTACGACATTCGCAGAAGTACTGGCACGGCACCTCTCGATAAGTACCGCAACCGCTCGGCGCCGCCTCGCCGATGCCGCACATCTCGGCCCGCGGCATTCATTCACCGGCGAGCCCTTACAACCCCTGCTTCCGCGTACCGCCCGCGCATTGCGAGAGGGCCGCATCGGCGACGAGCACGTGCGGATCATCCGCAAGTTCTTCGACGTCTTGCCCGACGCGATCGACGCCGATACCCGCGAGTCTGCCGAGCAGCGATTGGCATCCATGGGAACCGAATTCGGCCCGGAACAACTCCGCGCTGGCGCCGACCGGATTGCGGCTCTGATCAATCCCGACGGACGATTCTCTGACGTCGACCGTGCCCGCATGCGGGGCATATCGATCGGACGCCAGGGAACCGACGGAATGAGCGCCATCAGCGGCCTGCTGGATCCGGAGACGCGCGCCTACCTCGATGCAGTGCAGAGCAAGCTCGCAGCGCCGGGCATGTGCGATCCTCGTGATGAATCTCCCACGACCGAAGGCGAACCCGACGCGGCAGCCGCCGAGCGCGACACACGAACGACCGCCCAGCGAAACCACGACGGACTACGAGCGTGCCTGCGCAGCACCTTGGCCTCGGGCAAACTGGGCTCACATCATGGATTACCCGTCACCGTCGTGGTCTCAACGACGGTGAGCGAGCTGCAGAGGGCAGCCGGTCAGGCGATATCGGGTAGCGGCAACCTAGTGCCCATACCCGACCTGATCCGGATGGCCGCCCACGCCCTGCATTACCTCGCGATATTCGACGACGACGGCCGCCCGCTCTACCTGGGTCGGTCCAAAAGGATCGCCACCGCCGATCAGCGAATTGTCTTACACGCCAAAGATCGTGGCTGTTCGGCGCCGGGATGCACGGTGCCCGGTTATCTCTGCCAGGTGCATCACGTCGACGATTGGTGCGACGATGGACCCACCGACATCGACAACCTGACCTTCGCCTGCGGCCCGCATCATCGGCTGCTCCAACAGGGCTGGACCACCCGAAAACGCCGCGGTAACGGGGTCACCGAATGGATTCCGCCGCCGCATCTCGATACCGGCCAGTCCCGCACCAACGACTACCACCACCCCGAGCGGTTCGTCCTGGACTTCTAGCCCGCCAGGTGCGCCGAAAGTAGCCACGCCGGCACCGATGACCGGCCGTCGGGCTCGACCTGGTGCCGCGCGAACCCCTGCGCCACACCCGGTTCGAATCCGTTGAAGTTCGCGTAGATCTTGGCGGGGCGGATCTCATCAATGGCCCAGTACTTCGAAACCGCATCCCGCAGTTCATTTTCGGTGACGGCATTGACGGGTGATTCCGCCGGGAACGCGGCGCGATCGAAGACCAGTACGTAGTAGCGTGCGCCCGGCGCCGCGGCACGGACAATCGAACGCTGATAGCCATCGCGTAGCTCGACAGGCATCGAGTGGAACAGCGTCGAATCGATGATGGTGTCGAACCGTCCGTCATATCCCGTGACGGCTGAGATGTCGGCGACCGCGAAGCTGGCATTGGTCAGGCCGCGTTCGGCCGCATAGCCTTTCGCCAGTTCGATGGCCTTGGGCGCGGAGTCCAGACCTACGGTGGTGTGCCCCACCTCGGCGAGATACAGCGCGGTTGCCGCCTCGCCGCAACCGGCGTCAAGCACCTCCCCGCGCACTTTGCCCTCGGCGATCAGCGTCGCGATCTCGGGCTGTGGTTCACCAATGCTCCACGGCGGCCGGACACCCAAACCGTCGGGACGCTCGCCGCGGTACGCGGCCTCAAACGCGAGATCGAATTCCTGTGTGGCGCTCTTCTCAGTCATATCCCCAGAATGTCAATCCGCCTGACATATGTCAAGAGTGTTGACATTAAAATTGGGAGGCAATTGCCAGGAACGCCCTCAGCCGACAAAATGGAGCAATGAGCAACGACGAGGGGGGCGTCACTCCGTCTCCGCTACCCCCGGGACCCCCACCCGCCTACCCTCCTGCTGCGCCTGGCTATCCACCCTCCCCGGCCTACGGATATCCACCCCCGGGATTCGGATACCAGCCGCCACCGCCTGGATATCAGGGGCCGCCGCAGGTTCCCTACTGGGTGACACCTGCGCCACCGGCACTGAAACCCGGCATCATCCCGCTGCGCCCGCTGGATCTGTCCGCGCTGTACAACGGTGCCGTCGCCGCCATTCGCGCCAACCCCAAGGCAACGATCGGTCTCACCGCCATGGTCGTGGTCATCAGCCAGCTGCTCACCTTCGCGTTGCAAGCCGGACCCATCCTGGGACTGCTCAGCGGTGTCGGCGGCTTCGACGCGAACAGTGACGACGCGTTCGCCGCCGCATTCGGGATCGGATACTTCGGCGGCGCGGCCATCGGCTACGTGATCACCATGCTGGTCACCATCGTCCTGAGCGGCATGCTGACGGTCACCGTCGGACGCTCCGTATTCGGTGAACACACCACGCCCTCGGCGGCCTGGCAGCGTGCCAAGCCCCGCATCTGGGCGCTCATCGGGTTGGCGTTCCTCTCCGCGCTACTGCTGACCCTGCCTCTCGCGATCGGTATCGCCGGAGTGGTCGGGCTTGCCCTCACCGTCGGCCCGTGGGGCGCGGTACCGGCGGGCTTCGCGCTCGGGTTCGGCTTCCTTGCGCTGTACTTCTATCTCATTCCCGTCTTCGCCCTGGCGTCCCCGGTTTTGATCCTGGAGCGCCAGAGTGTCTTCGGCGCAATCGGCCGATCAATATCTTTAGTACGCAAGGGCTATTGGCGCCTCCTGGGCATCCTGCTGCTCACATCCATCATCGTCGGCATCGTGGCCGGCATCCTGGGAATGCCCTTCAGCCTCGGCGGACAGATCGGCATGGGCCTGGGCTCATCGAATACCAGCAGCACGACAATGCTCCTGGGTCTGGCGCTCACCAGTGTCGGTGTCATCGTCGCCCAGATCATCACGCTGCCGTTCAACGCCGCGGTGAACGTGCTGCTCTACACCGACCAGCGAATGCGCACCGAGGCATTCGATCTCGTGTTGCAAACCGAAACCAGAACGCGCGAGCGCCTCGGACAACCCGGCATCGACCCTGATGCGTTGTGGCTGCCCGCGTATCCCCCGGTTCAGGTGTAATGCCGACCGTCGACATCGACCGCGAATCAGCGGCCGAGGCGGCCCAACACGAACTCGCCAAACCGATCTACGAGCACCCCTCACCGCTGGATCGTCTGGTCAACTGGATCATCGAACACCTGAACTACCTGGAGTTCCGGGCCAGCGAGGTTCCCGGCGGCTGGTTCACCATCGTCGTCACCGCGCTCATCGTCATCGCCGTCGTGCTGCTGTTGGTGCGCATCGCCCGCCGCGCCATCCGGACCAAGGGCGGCGCGGATTTCGGGCTCTTCGAATCAGCCGAGCTCACTGCGGCGGAGCATCGAGCGGCCGCGGAACTTGCCGCATCCCAGGGTGACTGGGCCTCGGCAATCCGGCACCGGCTGCGCGCCGTGGCACGCCAACTCGAAGAACGCACGATCCTCACCCCGGTGCCGGGACGTACCGCCAACGAGCTGGCCGCCGACGCATCACGCGAATTACCCTCACTGGCGCCAGAATTCCGATCGAGTGCGGAAATCTTCAACGACGTGAGCTACGGCGAACGCCCAGGCACCGAACAGTCCTATCGCAAGATCGCCGACTTGGACGACCATATCCGCGATGCCGCGGTTCTGTTGACATCCACAGAACCCGGCGCGATGACGGGCTGGGAGGCGGTGCGGTGACCACCAGCACCGCCACCTCTCCCCGCCTCCGGGACCGTTGGCGCACCTGGGCATGGATCCTGACCGCACTGATCGCCATCGTCGTCACGGGTCTACTGGTCACCAAATCGCCTCGGCCCGAGGGCTATCTCGACCCAGAAGCCGTGACCCAGCGGGGCGGGCACGCTCTCGCGCAACTGCTGCGCGACCGCGGTGTCACCGTCACACGCGCCACCACCATCGCCGAGGTCCGTGCCGCGATGCGACCCGACAGCCAGCTCATGGTGCTGGACAATGGGAATCTCACCGACGAGATACTGGACTCTCTGGTTGAGATTCCCGGGGATCGTCTGCTGCTGGCGCCGTACTCCGCGACCCGTGAGCGGCTGGCCTCGCAGGCACGCATCACCTCGTACCAAAGCGATGAGATCGTCAAACCCGACTGCGATCTCCGGGAAGCTCAGCGGGCCGGGACCATTCAGACATACATCGGCCCCACCTACACATTCACCAACCCGGGTCCCGGCCAAATTAGCTGCTACGGCGGCACTCTGCTGCGTTATCCCGAGGGCGCCCGCACCATCACCGTGCTGGGCGATGACACCCTGCTATCCAACCTGCAACTGGCCAAGCAGGGCAATGCGGCATTGGCCATGAATCTGGCCGGCCGCTCCTCGCACCTGGTTTGGTACGTCCCCGAACGGCCGAAGGTAGGCACCAGCGCCCAACCGAAATCGATGGGCGATCTGATCCCCGACCAAGTGAGCATGGCTATTTGGCAGCTCTGCATCGTCGTACTGCTGCTCGCTCTCTGGCGGGGCCGCCGCCTGGGGCCCGTGGTCGCCGAAAAGCTTCCGGTGATCGTGCGCGCTTCGGAAACCACCGAGGGGCGCGGGCGCCTCTACCGGTCGCGCCGTGCCCGCGATCTCGCCGCCGCATCGTTGCGCGAGGCCGCCACCTACCGGATCGTGCGCCGGCTCGGCCTCCCGGTCGACGAGACGCCGCAGGTCGTCACCACCACCGTCGCTTCGCGAATAGGCCGTAACCCCATCGAGATTCACCATGTGCTGTTCGGCCCCGTCCCGTCGGACGACCAACAGCTCACCAATCTGACTCGACAACTGGATCTTCTGGAAAGGCAGGTACGCGAATCGTGACACAGGCAACCACCACCGGGAACTCTGAGGACGCCGCGCGCAATGCCCTGGCCGCGTTACGCGAACAAATCGCCACCGTGGTCGTGGGGCAGGATTCCGTGGTCAGCGGACTGGTCGTCGCGCTCCTGTGCCGCGGGCACGTCCTGCTGGAAGGCGTCCCCGGAGTCGCGAAAACCCTTCTGGTGCGTACGCTCTCGGCGGCGCTGTCCCTGGAGTTCAAGCGGGTGCAGTTCACTCCCGACCTGATGCCGGGTGACGTCACCGGGTCCCTGGTCTATGACGCACGCACCGCAGCATTCGAGTTCCGGGCCGGTCCGGTGTTCACCAATCTGCTGCTGGCCGACGAGATCAACCGCACCCCGCCCAAGACGCAGGCGGCACTACTGGAGGCCATGGAGGAGCGTCAGGTGACGGTCGATGGCACTCCACGGCCGCTCCCCGATCCCTTTATCGTCGCCGCGACCCAGAATCCCATCGAATACGAGGGCACCTATCAACTGCCCGAGGCTCAGTTGGACCGCTTCCTGATGAAGCTCAACGTGTCTCTGCCGGAACGTGATCAGGAGATCGCCATCCTGGAGCGGCATGCGCACGGATTCGACCCCCGCAGCCTGTCCCATGTCACTCCGGTCGCCTCTGCCGCCGACCTGGAGGCCGGACGCGCCGCGGTGGGCCGCGTGCTGGTGGCCCCGGAGGTGCTCGCCTACGTGGTCGACGTCATCCGCGCCACCCGCCAGTCGCCCTCGCTGCAGCTGGGCGCCTCCCCGCGCGCGGCGACGGCCCTGCTGGCGACATCCCGTGCGTGGGCGTGGCTGTCCGGCCGCAACTACGTCACTCCGGACGACGTCAAGGCGATGGCGCGTCCGACGCTGCGTCACCGCATCGGCCTGCGTCCCGAGGCGGAGTTGGAGGGCGCCACCTCGGACCGTGTGCTCGACGGCATCCTCGTCACGGTTCCGGTGCCGCGCTAGTGATTCTCACCGGACGCGCGGGATTGGCGGCGCTGCTGGGCGCGCTGCTGATCCTGGTGTCGCCGTGGCCGGTTCGGCTGTTCTGGCTGCTACTCCTGGCGCTCGCGGTATTGATCGTCATCGATATCGTCGCCGCCGCCAGCCCGCGCCGTCTCACCTTTGTCCGGTCGGGGCCGGATTCCATCCGGCTTGGTGAATCCGTAGACATCACCCTGCAGATCCAGAATCCGGGCCGCCGGGTACGCGGATGGGTCCGAGACAGTTGGGCACCGAGCATGCGTGCCACACCACGGGCACACCGGTTGAATCTGCGCAACGGCGAACGCACACAGATCGTTACCTCCTTGCACCCCCTACGTCGTGGCGATCACCGGCCAGCCACCGTGACCGTGCGCACGGTGGGACCGCTGGGGCTGGCCGGGCGGCAGGGACGTCACGACGTGCCCTGGCAGCTGCGCGTGCTGCCACCGTTCCTGAGCCGCAAGCATCTGCCGTCCCGACTCGCCAAACTGCGCGAACTCGAAGGCGCCATCCCCGTCCTGATCCGCGGCCAGGGCACCGAATTCGATTCGCTGCGTGAGTATGTCGTGGGTGATGACGTCCGGTCCATCGACTGGCGTGCCTCCGCCCGGCGCAATGACGTGGTGGTACGCACCTGGCGCCCGGAACGAGACCGTCGCATCCTCGTGGTGCTGGACACCGGTCGCACCTCGGCGGGACGCATCGGCGTCGACCCGACATCGGGTGACCCCTCCGGGTGGCCGCGGTTGGACTGGGCGATGGACGCCGCATTGCTGTTGGTGGCATTGGCATCTCGCGCCGGAGATCGCGTGGACTTCCTGGCGCACGACCGCGCGGTGCGCTCGCAGGTGTCCGGTGCATCGCGCAACGAACTACTTCCGCTGGTGGTCAACGCGATGGCGCCGCTGGAATCGTCGCTTGTCGAATCCGACGCCCGCGATCTCGTGGCCACCATTCGTCGCAAATCCCGTCATCGCTCGCTCATCGTGCTGCTCACCGACCTGAATCCCGAGGCGCTGGAGGAGGGCCTGCTACCGCTGCTTCCCCAGCTGACCAGCCATCACCATCTGCTGGTAGCCGCGGTCAGCGATCCACGTGTCGAGGACATGGTGATGCCCGAGAACTCCACGGGGCCAGGAAATATCAGGACACTGGACGTCGAGCAGGTCTATGACGCGGCCGCTGCCGAACGTACCCGTGG
The DNA here is from genome assembly GCF_001440005.1 of Mycobacteroides sp. H001. Taxonomy (NCBI): domain Bacteria; kingdom Bacillati; phylum Actinomycetota; class Actinomycetes; order Mycobacteriales; family Mycobacteriaceae; genus Mycobacteroides; species Mycobacteroides sp. H001. Next base: position 11,246 of record NZ_LJYH01000018.1, on the reverse strand, counting down.
CGGACGCCGGCGCATCGTCACCTTGTTGCGCCGGCAGGGTGTCGAGGTCGTCGACGCCCCACCGGACGAGATCGCCCCCGCTCTTGCTGACCGGTATCTGTCGTTGAAGGCGTCCGGACGCCTGTAGCGCTCAGGAAGCCGGAGCGTAGTCGGGAGCGTCTTCCATATCGCCGGATTCGTTGGCGGCCACCCCGCGCCGCCCGAGAATCACCACGTAGGCCAGGAACAGCGCCTCCGCGATCACCCCGATTGCCACACGTGCGAATGTCGGCAATGGCGACGGGGTGACCAGCGCCTCGATGAGGCCGCTCACCAGCAGTACCCCGACAAGTCCGCCCGCCACCGACATGACGGCACGGCCCTGCTCGGCAAGCACTTGTCCACGGGGCCGATCGCCGGGGTCAATAACCTTCCATCCCAGGCGCATTCCCGCGCCCGCGGCCAAGAACACCGCCGTCAACTCCAAGAGACCGTGCGGAAGGATCAGGCCGAAGAACACATCTCCGCGGCCCGCCGCGATCATCAAACCACCGGCCACGCCCACATTCGCCGCATTCATGAACAGCACAAACGGGATGGGAATGCCCAGCAGCACGGCGAAGATGATGCACTGGGCCGCCACCCACGAGTTGTTGATCCACACGTGCAGCGCGAAGGCCGCCGCGGGATGCTCGCTGTAATAGTTTTCGAAGTCCTCGTTTACCAGGTGCGCAATCTCATCGGGTGTTCCGATCACCGATTGCAGCTCGGCCGAGTGCATCACCCAGATGCCGACGGCGACTGCCACCACCATCGAAGCGACTGTCGCGCCCAGCCACCAACGCCAGCTCCGGTAGGCGACCACGGGAAACGACACCGTCCAGAATCGGATGAAGTGACGCCACAGCGGGGCATGCTCGCCGGTGACGGCCGAACGTGCCCGGGCAACCAGGTTGGACAACCGCCCGACCAATGCCGGATCCCCCGAGGACGACCGCACGGTCGACAGGTGCGTCGACACCCGCTGGTACAGCTCGACCAGCTCATCGATCTCTGGACCGCTCAGGCTGCGCCTGCGCTTGAGCAGCAGCTCCAGCCGGTCCCATGTCCCCCGGTGAGTGGCGACAAATGCGTCCACGTCCATCTGGCAAATACTAGTAGTCTCGAGTGATGTCCGAGTTGGTGACGGGTGACGCGGTTGTCTTGGACGTCAAGGTGGCCCAGCTTCCGGTGCGGGTGGTGTCCGCGTTCATCGACATCTTCGTGCAGGTGATCCTGCTGTATGCCGGAATCTTCGTCGTCGCGTTCTCGCTCTCGCAGTTCGACGAGGCGCTGGCCGGCGCGCTCAGCATCGCCTACTCCGTGCTGGCACTCGTCGGCTATCCCGTCATCTGGGAGATGTCCACCCGGGGACGCTCGCTGGGCAAGATGGCCATGGGATTGCGGGTGGTATCCGACGACGGCGGCCCGGAACGCCTGCGGCAAGCCGTTATCCGCGCCCTTGCGGCCGTGGTCGAGATCTTCATGTTCATGGGCGCACCCGCCGTGATCAGCAGCTTGGTGTCGGCCAAGGGTAAACGTCTGGGCGACATCTTCGCGGGCACCATGGTGATCAGCGAGCGTGGTCCCAAACTCCCTCCGCCACCGGTGATGCCACCACCGCTGGCCGAATGGGCGCAGACGCTACAACTCTCGGGCCTCACCACCGAACAGGCGAATCTTGCCCGCCAATTCCTCAACCGTGCAGGGCAATTGGCGCCGCAAACCCGCGACCAGATGCTCTATCAGATCTCCACCGATGTGCTTGCCAGCATCGCACCGCCACCGCCGCCCGGCACACCCCCACAGTTCATGCTGGCCGCGGTGCTCGCCGAACGTCACCTTCGCGCCCTGGAGCACATGCAGCCCGCCTACCCTGCGGCGCCGTCGCCTGTCCCACCGGCGGACTGGGCCGGACCACCCGCAGCACCGGCAGCGTCAGACCCCTCCGAGTCTCCGCGAGGGCCTTCAGGTTTCGCCACCCCTGGCTGATTCCGGGTAGATGTCTTCGCGTAGAGCGAGCCGCCTAGCGTTGCCACGACGATCGTGACCAGCGCCCCCAAGATGAGTGCCGCAGCCTCACCGTGCAGTAATGATTGTTGCTGTTCACCGATCGCGGCCGCCGCGATGGGCACGCCGAGCTGAGCCGCCGCCAACGCACCCAGCGATACCGGCTGTCCGAAAATCCGTCCGACCATATGTGCCAACACGGCCGCGCCACCCAGGCCCAGCCCCAGCAGCATGAGCTTGGGGTTCTCACCGAGCTCGCGTACGTGCAGGGAAGCCCCCAGCCAGACGAAGAACAGTGGCGAGAAGAAGCCTTCGGTGAAGCCGAACAGCTGCTTGGCAAGGCGGCGCGGCTCCCCGATGCCCGCGACGACCAGGCCCAGCGCGAACCCGGCCAACATGATCGACACGTGGGTCTCCACGGCCAGCGCCGCCAGCCCGAAGACGATGGCCAGGCTGATCCGCAGCTCCATGGCCACCCGGCGCTGCTTTGAATAATCGTGGAACCGGTCAAGCTTTCCGGCCTGGTCGAGCGCGCGCAGGATCACGAAAACAATGCCCGCGCAGGCCGCCACGGCCACCGCACCGACGGCCGCCCGGGGCGCGTGCTTGAGGTCGATAACCAAGGGCAACAGAACAATCGATGCGGTATCGGCGATGGCCACTTGCGCGGTGGTGCTCAATACCTTGGGCCCTTCTAGGCTCAGCGAGTCGATGATCGGCAGTACCAGTGCCGCCGAGGAGGACGCGATGAGCACCGCGTACAGCGGTGCATGTCCGGTGTGGAACGCGTTGGCCAGCAACACTCCCAACACCGCACCGACCGCGCCCACCACGATGGCGCGCAGGGCCGCCTTGGGCAGTGCAGCCACCATTGTCTTATCGCGTATGGGCACATGCGTGCCGGCGACGAACATGACCAGCGCGAATCCGACGTCGGCGAACATCTTGAACGTGGGATCGAACGCGTCGATCCAGCCAAATCCGGTGCGGCCGATGATGATTCCGGCGAGTAGTTCGCCGATGACGACAGGGATCCGCAGCCGCGTATTGAGTGCGAGCAGCGGCCCGACCATTCCGACGACGACGACGATCGCCAGGGTCGGAAATCCAAATCCGCTCATGGAGCTACTGCCAGGAAACCAAATGGCAGGGGATATCGGTATTTTCGTCGGATATGTAGCTGGCGCAGACCCGGTGGTAGCCGTCGGCGATCTCCAGCCGCGCCCCGGAACGTGCGTCACCCCGGACCAGCAGGATGGGGGACAACGCCTTGTCCTTGGCGATCTTCGCAAGGTCGCGCGCCACGTGAGCGTTGGTCTTGGGAAGCATCTCCAGGTGAGCCGCCCGCAGAATGTCCTTGGCCTTGCGGTACTCCAGCGTCGCATTGCGCAGCGCCTTCACGGTCCGCTTCACCACATCGGCCTCACCGACGAGCGTCAGGTAATCCACGGCCGCCGCGTAGTCGTGGTCCTCGGGTTGTTCCAGCCACTTCACCGTCATGGCGGTCACCCTACGGCGCGTAGCTGGCAGCAGCTCTCGAAATCGTCTCCGAAAGTTTTCGTTGCATCACGATCGATTCCGATATATCGTTATGTATCGAGAGGCGAGAACGCCTCCCCCAAGCACAAGGAGATACACATGACTTCCCATGAGGAAAGGGCCGAACAGTTTCGGCCCGACACACCATTTGGTTTCGGATTCGGGTTCGACCCCACACGTCGCGGACCAGGTCGGCGCCACGGCGGTCGTCGTCACGAATGCGACCCGCGCGGCGAGTTCCAGGATCAAGCCTGGGCTGGGCGACGCGGACCCGGCGCGTTCATGGACCGCGGGTTCGGGCCCGGGTTTGGACGCGGATTCGGTCCGGGCTTCGGCCCTGGTTTTGGATTCGGTTTCGGTGACCAGCCGCGTGGACGCGGACGGGGACGTGGCCAGCGCGGCGACGTCCGGGCCGCCATCCTGGCGCTACTCTCCGAACGCCCGATGCACGGCTACGAGATGATCCGTGAGATCGCCGAGCGCAGTAACAACATCTGGCGGCCAAGCCCCGGTTCGGTCTACCCGACACTGCAACTGCTCGTTGACGAGGGCCTCATCGTCGAGGCCGAGGGCAGCGGCAGCCGCAAGCAGTTCGAGCTCACCGAAGAAGGCAAAGCGGGCGCGGCCAAACTCGACACCCCGCCCTGGGACAAGATCAATGAGGACGCCGACCCATCGGTGCTCGATCTTCGTTCCGCACTCGGTCAGCTGATGGGCGCAGTCGCACAATCGGCCCACGCCGCCTCAGCCGAACAGCAGCAGCGGATCATCGAGATCGTCAATTCTGCTCGCAAGCAGATCTACGGCATCTTGGGCGAAACCGACTAGCTCACTTGTCGAGTGTCGACTTTTCGGGCTGTTCTCTCGAACTTTCACCCGAGAAGTCGACACTCGGCCATTACTTAGACCTCGACCCAATCCAGCGTGCGCTGCACGGCCTTCTTCCAGCCGGCGAACCCATGCGCGCGCTGTTCCTCGCTGATCGAGGAGCTCCAACGCTCGTCTTCCTGCCAGTTCCGCCGAAGGTCGTCGACGTCCTTCCAGAAGCCGACGGCCAAGCCCGCCGCATAGGCAGCACCGAGAGCGGTCGTCTCGGCGACAACGGGTCTGACGACATCCACGCCCAGGGTGTCTGCCTGGATCTGCATGCAGAGCTTGTTGGCGGTGATCCCGCCGTCCACCTTGAGCACCTCCAGGTGCACACCCGAGTCGGCCTCCATGGCCTCGACCACTTCGCGGCTCTGGTAGCAGATCGCCTCCAGCGTGGCGCGCGCCAAATGCGCGTTCGTGTTGAACCGGGAAAGGCCCACGATCGCGCCGCGGGCATCCGAACGCCAGTACGGCGCGAACAGGCCCGAGAAGGCCGGTACGAAATACACCCCGCCGTTGTCCTCGACCTGACGCGCCAAATCCTCGCTTTGTGCGGCGCCGCTGATGATGCCGAGCTGATCCCGCAACCACTGCACCGCCGAGCCGGTGACCGCGATGGAACCCTCCAGCGCGTACACCGGCTTGTTGTCCCCGAATTGGTAACAGACGGTGGTCAACAACCCGTTGCGCGAGCGGACCAATTCTTCACCGGTGTTGAGTAGCAAGAAGTTTCCGGTGCCATAGGTGTTCTTGGCCTCGCCAGGGCTCAGGCACACCTGCCCCACCATCGCCGCCTGCTGATCGCCCAGGTCGCCGGCAATGGGCACCTCACCACCGAGCGGCCCCATATGGGTGGTCACACCAAAGGGCTCCACCGGCGAGGATGCCTTGATCGGCGGAAGCATCTGGCGCGGAATGGAAAAGAACGACAGCAGCTCGTCATCCCAATCCAGGGTCTCCAGGTTCATCAGCATCGTGCGGCTGGCGTTGGTCACGTCGGTGACGTGTACCCCGCCACGGATGCCACCGGTAAGGTTCCAGATCACCCAGCTATCGGGGGTACCGAAGAGCGCATCCCCGTTCTCCGCGTCGCGGCGCACACCGTCGATGTTCTCCAGAATCCACTGCAGCTTGCCGCCGGAAAAGTATGTGGCAGGAGGTAATCCGGCCTTCTCCCGGATGACGTCACCGCGGCCGTCACGGTCCAGCGCCGCCGCGATCTTGTCGGTGCGGGTGTCCTGCCACACGATGGCATTGCAGTACGGCCGGCCGGTATGACGGTTCCACACCAACGTGGTCTCGCGCTGGTTGGTCACTCCCACGGCAGCCAGATCCCCCGACGACAATCCGGTCACGTTCAGGGAAGTGGCCAGCACCGACCAGGTGCGTTCCCAGATCTCCACCGGATTGTGCTCCACCCAACCTGCCCGCGGCAGCAGCTGCTGATGCTCCAATTGGTGGCGGCCGACCTCCTCGCCGCGGTGGTTGAAGATCATGGCACGCGTGCTGGTCGTGCCCTGGTCGATCGATGCCACGAAATCAGCCATTGGCGAACTCCTCGGTGTGCGACGGTGATTGGGTTTCGGAATCGTCTGCGTACAGGAATGCTTCCACGAGATAGCGGTACAGGGCGGCCCCCAGCAGGCCCCCGACGAGTGGTCCGACTATCGGCACCCACCAGTACTGGGCGCCGTGCTGGTCCAGGAAGGCCGTATCGAAACCGGTGAGATAAGACGCCAGCCGGGGCCCGAAATCGCGGGCCGGATTGATCGCATACCCCGCGATGGACCCCCATGCCATGCCCAGACCGACGACCACCGCCCCGATCGCGAACGGCAAAAGACTCTCAGGCATACGGATATTGCGCCGGTCTGAAATGGCGAAGATCAGGAACAACAGGATCGCGGTGCCGATGATCTGGTCGCGCAGGCCGCCCCACAGGCTGACGTCAAGGGCGCCGTTACCCGGGAGCGTCGAGAAAACCCCCTGCGTCGCAATGGTGTGCCCGGGATCCACAGCCGACAACACACTTCCGTAGTTCCACCGAACCAGCAGCGCCGCCACGAACGCACCCGCCGTCTGGGCCAGGATGAACGGAATCACCTGTTTCCAGGGGAATCCACGAAACACCGCCAATGCCAGCGTCACCGCCGGGTTCAGGTGCGCGCCGGATATCCGCCCGGCGGCGAAAATGCCGAAGGCGACTCCCATGCCCCAGGCCCAGGCGATGGAGTTGTGATTGCCGTAGTCCTCGTTACCGGCCGTCACCACCTGTGCGACCACACCCAAGCCGAACAGAATCAAGATCAGCGTGCCGACGAACTCCGCGGCGAGTTGACCGGTGTGCCTCATAACTCCGAATCTAGGGGCGCGCCGCCGTGCACACACCTGAAAACGCCGAACGGTCCCCCGATTTCGGGGGACCGTTCGCGTTAAGAAATACCTACTTCCAGGGCTCGACGCTCTCGCGCACCAGGTCAATGCTCCATGGTCCGTCGGTCTCGGCGGTGTCGGTCACCGACCATCCCTTGAGCCGCTGGATGGATCCACCGGTCACCTTGAACACCTGACCGGTCCACGGGTTCTTCTCCGTGCTCAGGTAGGCCACCAACGGTGAGATGTTGGCCGGGCTGAACATGTCGAACTGCCCCTCCTCCACCGGCGCCGCGAAGATCGCACCCATACCCGGCGTGGCCAGCGTCAGGCGCGTGCGCGCCACCGGCGCGATCGCGTTGACCTTGACCCCGTACCGCTCCAGCTCGGCGGCCGCGACGCAGGACAGCGCCGCGATACCGGCCTTGGCCGCACCGTAGTTACCCTGACCCGGATTCGGCAGTGTCACACCGGAATCCGATGCGGTGTTCACCACGGTGGCCTTGACATCGGCGCCGGCCTTGGACTGTGCCTTCCAGTACTCGGCTGCGTGGCGCAGCACCGCGAAATGCCCCTTGAGATGCACCTGGATGACCGAATCCCACTGGTCCTCCTCAAGGCCCGCGACGAAGCCGTCCCGCAAGATGCCCGCGTTGTTCACGACGGCGTCCAGCTGTCCGAAGGTTTCGACGGCCTGATTCACCAGATTCGAGGCTCCGGCCCAGGTCGAGATGTTGTCGGTGTTCGCAACGGCTTTGCCTCCGGCGGCCACGATCTCGTCGACCACTTCCTGCGCGGGCCCGGCATCCGATCCGGAGCCGTCGTTGGCGCCGCCGAGGTCGTTGACGACCACCGATGCGCCTTCCCTGGCGAAGAGCAGCGCGTGCTCACGGCCGATGCCACGTCCGGCACCGGTGATGACCGCCACCCGTCCGTCAAGTTGTCCCATAGTGATTCCCTCTCCTTCTGCGATGACTTAGGCGATAACGGCGTGGCCGTTTTTGATGACGAGATCGTCGCCGACGCTCGTTTCGTATGAATAGGTGCCGACGGCACCGTTCTTCCAGAAGCTGGTGGTGATGTCCTGCCCGGGCAGCACCGGCTTGGCGAAGCGCACCGCCAGCTCCTTGAGACGCTCGGTGCGTGAGTCGGCCAGCTCGGTCAGGGCGGCCCACGATGTAAATGCCATGGTGCACAACCCATGCGCGATGATGCCGGGCAATCCGGCCGCCACCGCGGCATCGTTGTCCAGGTGGATCGGCATCGGATCACCCGAGGCCGGGCTGTACCGGAACGTCTGGTCATCATCGACATGCTGCACCAGGGAGGCGGCTGGCGCGTTGGCCTTGATCGCCTCATCCAGCACAACGTTCGGGCCAAGCACACCGCGTGTCTCACCCACGTCGTACTTGCGGAAGAAGAACGTCACGTACTGTTCGTTGACCAGATCGCCCGAGGCATCGCGCGTTTCGGCATACACCGTGCCGCGAGTGCCGTTCTCCATACCCTCGTAGCCGGTCATCTTCGACTTGGCCACCAGCGTGTCGCCGGGCTTGATGGGCCGGTGGAACCGGAAGAACTGCTCGCCGTGCACCACACGCGGAATCAACTGGTAGGGAACGACACTCATTGTGGTTCCGACCAGTGACTGGAAGATGGGCACCACCGCGAAAACCGGTGGTGCCACCTCCCCCTTGCGATGCTCTTCGATCGGGTCGTTGGTGGCCTCGGCATAGGCGATCAGGCGATCCTTATCGACCTCGATGGTCTCCTCGGCGCCCCACTGGTCCAGGCCATCGTTGTTGAACGGGTATTTGGTGTCAGCCATTGTTTTCCAACCCCTTTCAGCGGTTGGCCGGCTTGTAAGCGGTGACCACGCACGCCCCACCGAGGCCGAGGTTGTGCTGCAACGCCACCTTCGCGTCGGCCACCTGGCGCTTGTCGGCCTCACCGCGCAGCTGCCAGGTGAGCTCGGCGCACTGCGCCAGACCGGTCGCACCAAGCGGGTGCCCCTTCGAGATCAGGCCACCCGACGGGTTGACCACCCAACGGCCGCCGTAGGTGGTGTCACCGTTGTCGATCAGCTTGCCGCCCTCGCCCTCGGCGCACAGTCCCAACGCCTCGTAGGTGATCAGTTCGTTGGCCGAGAAGCAGTCATGCAACTCGATGACGTCCACATCGTCGGCCGAAATCTGAGCCTGCTCATACACTTTCTGCGCGGCGAGCTTGGCCATGTCGAATCCGATGAGCGTGATCGCCGACTTGGATTCCAGCGTCCCCGGGGTGTCTGTGGTCATCGCCTGCCCGACGATTTCCACGGCACGGTCACCGAGCCCGTTCGCCTCGACGAACCGCTCCGAGGCCAAGATGGCCGCGCCCGATCCGTCGGAGGTCGGCGAGCACTGCAGTTTGGTCAGTGGTGCGTAGATCTCTTTGGCGTCCAAAATGTCCTGAAGGGTGTACTCCTCCTGGAACTGCGCGTAAGGGTTGTTCACCGAATGCTTGTGGTTCTTGTAACCGATCTTGGCGAAGTGCTCGGCGGTGGTGCCGTACTTCTGCATGTGCTCACGCCCGGCGGCGCCGAACATCCAGGGCGCAGGTGGGAAGGCGAAATCGAACAACCCGGCGAGGGCTTCGATGTGCCGCTGCATGGGCTGCTCGCGATCGGTGAAGGTCGCGCCCAACGATCCGGGCTGCATCTTCTCGAATCCCAGCGCCAGCGTGACATCGGCAAGTCCACCGCGAATGGCCTGCGCCGCATTGAACAGCGCGGTCGAGCCGGTTGAACAGTTGTTGTTGACGTTGGTGACCGGGATGCCGGTCATGCCGAGTTCATAGACGGCACGCTGACCGGAGGTGGACTCCCCCGCGCAGTACCCGACATAGGCGGCTTCCACCTTGTCGTAGTCAATGCCGGCGTCGGTCAGGGCATTGGTGCCCGATTCCTTGGCCATGGCCGGGTAGTCCCAGCCCTCACGTCGTCCGGGTTTCTCGAACTTCGTCATCCCGACGCCGATGACGAAAACCTTTTCGGGGGCCTTTGGGGGCATCGTTCCAAGCTCCTTTTGCGCGCACTTCGATGGGGGCTTCGTCAACGTAACATACGTTCTATCCTGAATGTAAGGGTGCGGTACAGATGTATCGTCAACCCGAAGAAGGCCTGGTCCATGGAACGATGAACTTGGCGAACGTGCGCCAAACTTGCCCGGAATCACCCCGGACATTTACCTACAGGACAGTTTGTTTTTGCGTATCGAGCTGCGGCGCCCGAAGCCGCAGCTCCAGCATCTGCTTGGCCCTGGCCCAGCGACGGTCGCGGGTTTCCTGAGACGCGGTCAAGCTGCTGACCAGGATGCCGCGGATGATGTCCATGGCCAGCAGACCGAAGTCACGCCGATCTCTGGGTGACGTCGGATCCTCGTCGTCGAGTACATGCAACGCTGACAGATTGTGCAGCACCATCTTTTCGAACTGGTCCAGGTGCACACGCAGGTCAGGCTCGGTCCGCGCCGCGATAAGCAGCTCCACCACCGCGGTAAACAACGGCCCCTGATGAATCCGCCACAGCACGTCGAGATACCGCTCAACAGAGTCGGCGGATTGATCCATGGCCATCAGCTCTTCGAGCACCGCCTGGGTGCGCTTGAACGCGAGATGGCGCACCGACTCAGCCATCAGTTCCGACTTCGACTGGAAGTGATGGATCAGCGCACCGCGCGTGACACCCGCGCGACTCGCGATACGCGAGGTGGTGGTGCCGGAATACCCGAACTCGACGAGACAGTCGATGGTCGCCTCAAGCAAGCGAGAACGCATCGCCGCCGAACGTTCCTCCTGGGTGCGTCGCGGCGTGGCCATGCCCACATTGCACCACAGTCAGCCGACGGGCAACGCGACTATCGGCCGGTGACCTGGTGGAAGATCTGCGCGGCCTGCGCCTCGTACTTCGCATACGCGTCAGGGAAGGCGGAGCGCTGAACCGACTGCGCGGCTTGGGCAACGCTCATGTCCTGCCAGCCGGACACCTTCACCAACTGGTCGTAGAACTTGCCTGCCGACCTCGTCGGATCCATCAAATCGGCTGTGGCACCCCAGCTTTGACGCTGCTGGAACGGCCCCACCGAGTCGTGGTCATGTCCCACACCGTCATTGGCCAGCATCATCGAGTCGGGAACCGAGGAGTTCGCGAGGCTGCGCAAGCCGGACTCGGTGAGTGCGGTGGCCAACGCGATCTGAATCGCCTCGGGCGAAAGCCCCCGACGCAGACCTTCTTCGATGATCTTGCGCGCGACGTCCATCTGACCGGCGTCCAGATTCATGAACACCGACGGACCCGACGGACGCAACGACGGAGCACCGGTGTTGGAGTAGCTCCCGTCGGGCACGCTATGGCCCCCGCCGCCACCGTGGCCGCCCCCGCTGCCGCCGCCATGGCC
>NZ_LJYH01000017.1:0-54032 GCF_001440005.1 Mycobacteroides sp. H001 | reverse complement strand
ATCGGCCGCCGCCTTGGCCGAAGCAGCATTAGCAGCAGCCTGATCAGCCGCCACCTTCGCAGCATCCTTAGCAGCCTTATCCGCATTCGCCGCATCCGAAACCGACTTCGCCTGCGCCGCCGCCTGATCCGCAGCAGTCTTCGCAGCCAACGCATCCGCCGCCACCTGATCAGCCGCCACCTTCGCAGCGGTGGCCGCGGTCAAGGCGCTTTCGCTGGCGGCGACCCTGGCCTGTGCATCTGCCAGCGCGGTGTCGGCGGCAGTCTTGGCGGCATCCTTGGCCGCCTTATCGGCATTCGCCGCATCCAACGCAGCCTTGGCATCCTGATATGCCTTATCCCCCACCGCAGCATGACTCTGCGCATCAGCAAAAGCCTGCTCCGCAGCCGTCTTCGCCGCCGCCGCATCCGCAGCAGCCCTGGCCGCATCCGCAGCCTTCGACGCCGCAACATCCTTGGCAGCAGCCGCATCCGACGCCGCCTTCGAGGCATCCGTCAACGCCGCTTCCGCGGCAGTCTTCGCCGCATCCTTGGCGGCCTTATCGGCATCGGCGGCGACCTGCGCGGCGTCCTTCGCTGCCTTGTCAGCGGCGGCCGCATCAGCGGCCGACTTCGCTTGCGTAGCCACCTGATCGGCAGTGGTCTTGGCCGCCAACGCATCTGCGGCAGCCTTATCGGCGGTGGTCTTGGCGGCAGCAGCATCAGCCGAGGCCGCGGCGGCGGCAGTGGCCTTGGTCTGCGCGTCCGTGGAGGCCGCATCCGCGGCGGTCTTGGCCGCCAACGCATCCGCGGCGACCCTGGCCGCATCCGCAGCCTTCGACGCGGCAGCATCTTTGGCAGCGGCAGCATCGGTAGCGGCCCTCGAGGCATCCGCCAAGGCGGCATCGGCGGCAGTCTTAGCCGCATCCTTGGCTGCCTTATCGGCATCGGCGGCGGCTTTCGCCGCGCTGGCGTCGGCCAGGGTCTTCTCACTGGCGGCAACCTTGCCCTGTGCGTCGGTCACTACAGCATCAGCAGCTGTCTTGGCGGCCAATGCATCCGCCGAAGCCTTCGCGGCATCCGCGGCCTTGGACGCGGCAGCGTCTTTCGCGGCTGCGGCATCGGCGGCCGCCCTAGAGGCATCCGCCAGCGCGGCGTCTGCAGCGGACTTCTGCGCCGCCGCGTCAATGGCCGTCTGCTGCGCCGCAGCCGCCTTTCCGGCCGCCTCGGTTGCCGCGGCGGCCGCTGCTTGCGCGACCCTGTCGGCCTCGGCGCGTGCCGCATCGGCGGCGGTCTTGGCGGCGTCCTTGGCCGCCTTATCGGCATTCGCCGCATCCAACGCAGCCTTGGCATCCTGATATGCCTTATCCCCCACCGCAGCATGACTCTGCGCATTAGCAAAAGCCTGCTCCGCAGCCGTCTTCGCCGCCGCCGCATCCGCAGCAGCCCTGGCCGCATCCGCAGCCTTCGACGCCGCAACATCCTTGGCAGCAGCCGCATCCGACGCGATCTTGTCGGCGTTGGCGCGCTCGGTGTCGGCAGTGGTCTTGGCCGCCAAGGCATCTGCGGCGGCCTTGTCCGCCACCGCCTGGGCGGCGGTAGCGTCAGACAAGGCTTTGTCGTTGGCCGCGGCCTTGCTCTGCGCCTCGGCCAACGCGGCGTCGGCAGCGGCCCTGGCCGCATCGGCAGCTCGCTGTGCGGCGCTGGCGGCGTCGAGCGCCGCCTTGGCATCTTGATACGCCTTGTCCCCCGCCGCAGCATGACTCTGCGCATCGGCAAATGCCTGCTCCGCGGCGGCCTTCGCCGCATCGGCGGCCTGCTGCTGAGCTGCGGCGGCATCGGCGGCAGCCTTCGCATCCTGGTAGGCCTTCTCGTTGGCCGCCGCAGCCGCCTGCGCGGCGCTCTGATTGGCGGCCGCGGCTTCGAGAACCGCCTGTGCGTCCAGCGCCGCCCGCGCCGCATCGTCGGCGTCGTGGCGTGCCTGTTCGGCCGCCGCGGCGGCCGCCGCGGCCTGCGCTTGCTTTTCCGCGACCGCCGGATTGGCCGCGGCCTCGGCTGCCGCCTTATCTGCTTCGGCCTTGCGCAGTGCCGCGCGAGCGGCCGCATCGGCGGCGGCCTTGGCCATCAGGTCGGCCACTGCGGCGGCGCCGGCAGCGGTGTCCGCATAGCCCTGCGCTTCGGAGGTCGGGGCCGAGTTTGGTGTCACAGCCACCGCGGGCAGGGATCCCGAGTACGCCGTCAGGCTGGTGTCGCCGCTGAAGAGTAATCGTTGCTTCTCGATGAGCGACTTGGAGACCGAACTACTGCCACCTGCCAGAAGGACCGCTGTCGCAAATATTGCGAGGACAGTTTGGGATCGCGACGCCTGCATGACTGCCTCACTTGCCTGACCATCCGACACACGCCGATGTGAGCCGGTAACGGCGAGATTAGACGTCATGGCACAAAAATGCGCTGAGAATCAGAAAAGTAACCTGAGAAAATCTTAAACATGCATTTAAGAACGTATAAATGCCCAATTTAGTGAAACTTCAAGGAATTTGCTACTTACCTGACTCCCGAGTCAGGTAATGGACAATTGACAACCGTGTCTACTAAGGATGTAGTGCCGTAGCCACGCGACGCCCCACTGGGATTCGGCGTCCCAGAAATCTCTCGAAAACGAGCGCGCATAGCGAAATATGAACGGCGCGAACAGCATGATCACTGCACACGTGTCAGATAAGTACTATTTGCAGAGTTCGACGATGTGCTTGCTCAGCTCGTCGGCCTTGGTCAGCCGCTGCGCCTGCTTCGGGTCGGTGTTCGGTGTCTCAGCGATAGCCGCCGCACCCACGTCCATGAGCGCGTTGCCGAAGTCCCGAATGCTCGCCGCGAGATCGGGCGGGGTCGCGGGGTCCAGCCGCGCCAACAGATACTGCCCGCCATTGAAAAGTGCGATCCGTGCGTTGGCAGCGCTGGCCAGCGTCCCCACCACGCCGGCGTTCTCGGGAAGCGCCCGGTTGGTGTTCAGCATGACGGCGTTACGAACCAAACTCGCGCTGGCACACGCCTGCGTCTTCGCATCGGCCCGCTGCGCCGCCGTGTAATCAGCTTGAGCCGGTGCCCGCCCACGGGATAGGACCAGCACCAACGCCGTCACCGCCAGCGCGAGTGCGACCAGGGCCGCCACTCCCGCCGACCGCTCGAGGACCACCAGAACTTTCCGCCAGAGATCCGCCACGACTCCCTCTTCCCGCGGACGTGATCACCCGCGGGAGGAAGTCTCCCACCAGTTGTTGGCCGCTGGCAGGAGAACGGGAACGACCGGAGGCGACTACGCCAATCCGGCCGAGACCGACCGGCCCGCCGACTTCAGGTCGTTGCAGGCCTCGATGACACGCTCAGTCATGTTGGCCTCGGCCTTCTTCAGGTAGCTGCGCGGGTCGTAGGTCTTCTTGTTGCCCACCTCGCCGTCGATCTTGAGCACACCGTCGTAGTTGGCGAACATGTGCCCAGCGATCGGCCGGGTGAATGCGTACTGGGTATCGGTGTCGACATTCATCTTCACGACGCCGTAGCGCAGCGAGTCCTCGATCTCGGACTTCAGCGAGCCCGACCCGCCGTGGAACACGAAGTCGAACGGCTTGGAGCCCTCTGCCAGACCAAGTTTGGCCGAGGCAACGCGCTGCCCCTCGGCCAGCACCTCCGGCTTGAGCTTCACGTTTCCGGGCTTGTACACACCGTGCACGTTGCCGAAGGTCGCGGCCAGCAGATACCGGCCGTTCTCGCCGACACCGAGCGCCTCGACGGTCTTCTCGAAGTCCTCCGACGAGGTGTAGAGCTTCTCGTTGATCTCGGCCTCGACGCCGTCCTCTTCACCGCCGACGACACCGATCTCCACCTCGAGGATGATGTGCGCCTTCGCGGTCGCCGCCAGCAGTTCCTGCGCGATCTCGAGGTTCTCGCCGATGGGCACTGCCGAGCCGTCCCACATATGGGACTGGAACAGCGGGTTCTGCCCGGCGGCCACGCGCTCCTGGGAGATGGCGATGAGCGGACGCACGAAGCTGTCCAGCTTGTCCTTGGGGCAGTGGTCGGTGTGCAGGGCAACGGTGATCCCGTACTTGGCGGCGACCACGTGCGCGAACTCAGCGAGCGCGACCGCGCCGGTCACCATGTCCTTGATGCCCAGGCCCGAACCGAATTCCGCACCACCGGTGGAGAACTGGATGATGCCGTCGCTACCCGCGTCGGCGAAACCTTTGATCGCGGCGTTGATCGTTTCCGATGAGGTGCAGTTGATGGCCGGGAAGGCAAAGGAATGCTCCTTGGCCCGGTCCAGCATTTCGGCGTAGACCTCGGGCGTGGCGATGGGCACTTCGACGACCTCCATGTCAGCTCTGCGGATTCGCCCCTCACCATAAGGCAGCCAGGTTTACAACAGATATCGACGGTACTGTTGGCGCCGTGAACTTGCTGGCAGCACCCGGATCCGTCACCACCCTGGCACTCATGCCGGATTTCCTGGATCCGGTCAAACTACTCGGCCACTTCGGAACCCTCGCGCTGCTCGGGTTGCTGGTGGTGATCTTCGTGGAGTCGGGCGTGCTGTTTCCGGTGCTACCCGGTGATTCCTTGTTGTTCGTGGCAGGGATGCTGGCGGCCGGTACCGCAGCCGCCGCCGCGGACGGCGCCCCGCAGGCCAATTTCCAGCTGTGGCAGCTGCTGGTCTTCATTCCCATCGCCGCCATCCTGGGCGGTCAGGTCGGCTACTGGATTGGTCGCGGGATCGGCACGTCGATGTTCAAGCCCGATGCCCGCTTCCTGAAGCAGAAGTACCTCGAGGAGGCGCACGCCTTCTTCGAGAAGCGCGGCCCGTTCGCCATCGTGATCGCCCGGTTCGTTCCGATCGTGCGGACCCTGGCGCCGATCACGGCAGGCGCGGCCAAGATGAGCTACCCGATCTTCGCCCTGTACAACATCCTGGGCGCCGTCGTCTGGGGCGTCGGTCTCACGCTGCTGGGCTACTGGTTGGGCCAGTTCGAGATCATTCAGAAGCTGCTCGAACCCATCTTCATTCTGATCGTGCTGGTCTCGGTGGCCCCGATGTTCTTCGAATGGATGCGCCGTCGTAAGGCGGCGACGCAGCCGGAGGCCGCTCCCGAGGCTTAGTACGCACTCGAAACAACTCGCCAATCAGATCCACGGCTACCCACCAAATGCGGGTGAATATGCCCAGGTGCGCGCCGTAGCAAACTACGCTAATGTCGCGCTGTGGGGAAGATCAACAGTTGTCTGACAGCGTTGACGGCGATCGCGCTGATGGGTTGGGGCTTTGCGGCGCCCGCCGGCGCCGAGCCCGCACCGGCGGATGTCGCGGGTGCGTCGGAGGCTGTGCAGACGTACATAAACGCAACCAACAACGTCGACGTGCCCCTGATACGTGCCACGGTGTGCGGTCGCCTTGCCGCCGCCACCTCCGCTGGCACCGACGAACAGGTCCGTCAGGTCATGCAGTCTCAACGCGACCGCATCGGGTTGGCCCACATAGAGGTCTTGCATCCGGTAGAGCTGGGATCACCGCCCGGCCAGGTCGATCTGCTGGCCCAGTTGACTTCCGAGCACCACCCGCAGGATCCGGGCGGCAACGGGATCAACCTGGTCTATCACACCGAGAAGGTCGATGGCTCATGGAAGGTATGCCATGCCCGCAACGAGGGGCGCCTCGACGAACCCTGATAAAGCCCGTCTCAACTAGGCACGCACCGGCGTCGTCTCGAACGCGGCCACCTTGCCCCGAAAATCATCCGGGAACGGGGTGGAGGTGCCGTCGATCGCGTGCACGTACACCGTCTCGCCGGTGATGAGATGCTCTCCGCCGCGATGTATTTCGAAGTGACAGGTCATGCTCGCCCTCCCCATCCGGGCGATGCGCACCCCGATATCGAGGACGTCGTCGAAGCGGGCGGGCGCGTGATAATCGATGACCGACCTCACCACGTACATGTGCTCAAAGACTCCGTCGCCCTCGGCGTTACGCGCACCGGTCAACGCGGCCCAGTATTCGGTGAGCGCGGCGTCGAAAAACGCCAGGTAGTGGGCGTTGAAGACGACGCCCTGCATATCGACCTCGGCCCACCGCACGCGCAACGGATGAAAGAAGCTGAAATCCTCACGTGCCATGTCAGGCCACCACGTGCGCGGCCTCGAGAAGCATCCACCCGGACAACTGCACCGACAGATCACGCTCGGGGACCTTCGACGGATTGACCGCCCCCGCGATGAACTGCGACGCCGGGGACTGCACGGTCGGCAGCGCGGCCGTGCGAGTCCAATCCGCACCGAACAGCGGAAGGTCTTCCACCGTCAGCCGATTCGCCCAGGCCGCCTCGGCCGAGGTCAGCAGGATGTCACGGGCGACGGCCCGGGCATCGGTGTCCTGCGGGGAGTTCTCCGGCAGCGTGGTGACCACCAACGCCAGATAACGAGCCAGAATGCCGTTGAAGAGCCCGCCATCTCCGCCGCCGCTGCCACGAATCACGCCTTCGGCCGTCATGTGATCCTTGACCGCGTGCACAAGCCGATGCACACGCTCGGCATGCCGGGATTCCCCGGTCCGCACGGCGAGCTCGGTCTCCAGCCCCAGCACCACACCCTGGCAATAGGTGTAGGTGGCCCGTTCTAGGGTGCCGTCCTCCTGGATTCCATCGATCACCAGATGCGATTCTGGATCGACGAGGGTGTTGTCGATCCAGTCGGACATCACCTCGGCCCGCCACACTCTTCCGGTGCGCGCCAACACGATTGCCGCGGGGCCGTTGGCTGGGGTGTTGAAGAACTTGTCCTGTTTGCGCCACGGTATGCCGCCGCCGTACTGCGGCATCCAGGCATCGAGGAACTGCTGACGCAGCCGGTTGAGCGCACGCGGACGCTCCAGGCCCAACAGCTCCGAGGCACGCTGCATGGCCAGCGCCAACCAGGCCATATCGTCGTAGTACTGGTTGGTCCACATGAATACGTTGCGGAACCGGTGTGCGCGTTGCATATCCGCGATGTACTTGAGCCGGTCCGGGCGCGGGTCGCGCAGCTGCGCATCGATCAGGCAGTCCTGCAGATGCGCCTGCCACCAGTAGTGCCAGTTCTTGAACCAGGTAGCGCCCGGCGCGGGCGGCCAGGTCACGATGCCCAGGCGCATGCGTGGCAGGTGCCACAGCGGCGAGAAGTGTCTGGCGGTGATTGCGGCTTCGGCGCTACTGGCGCGGTTGGCCCACAGCACATCCATGCACTTGATACTAGGGGTGGCCCGCCCCGGGCTACCACGCCTTCGTCGGGTCGGCGTGCTGGCGGATCCACGCGTGCATGGCCACACCCGCGGCGACCCCGGCGTTGATGCTGCGGGTGGATCCAAATTGTGCGATCGAAACCGTCATCACCGCACCGACTTTCGACACATCAGTGACACCCGGCCCCTCCTGCCCGAACACCATCAAGCAGTCCGCGGGCAACACCGCGGTCTCCAGGGGCACCGATCCCGGGACGTTGTCAACGGCCACCACCGTCAGGCCGGTCAGCTTGGCGTACTCCAGAAGCTGCTCGGTGCTGTCATGGTGCATCAGATGCTGGTAGCGATCGGTGACCATGGCGCCACGCCGGTTCCAGCGGCGCCGGCCGACAATGTGTACTGTGTGCACCGCGAACGCGTTGGCCGTGCGCACCACCGTGCCGATGTTGGCATCATTCTCGAAATTCTCGATGGCAATGTGCAGTCGATGGCGCCGCGTGTCGATATCGGCGACGATTGCCTCCCGGTGCCAATAACGATAGGCATCAACCACATTGCGGGCATCACCATCGCGCAACAGCTCGGGGTCGTAGCGCGGGTCTGTCGGCAGCGGCAGGCCCCGTTCCTCAGCCCACGGTCCCACGCCATTGCCGGTGGCACCCCACAGAGACGGCTCGGCCGGCTCATCCCCGCCGGTCTTGGGCACCTCACTCACGAGTCGTCCACACCGCGGCGTGGGTACCGATCACCGAGAGGGTGCCGGCGAGCACCGCGGCGTTGATCTCGCCCTGCAGGCATAACGACGGCTGCATCTGCACAGCATCCAGGGATGAGTCCGGTAGCACCAGCACGGATGCTCCGTAGAGGGCACAGCTGCGCGCCAACCCCTCCCCGGGCAGTGTCGGCGCCACCGTCACCATGAGCGGTCCACCACGCGCCGCCGACTCGTCCCGGTAACGTGCCGCGACTCCCGAAATACTCAGACCCAGCAGCGAGAATCCGTTGCCGTTGAATGCATTCGGATCACCCAGGTCCACCTGGCTGAGCTGCTGCCCACTGGCCCGCCAGGCCTCCATGCTCTTGGTGACGATCACCAGACCGGAGTCGTTCTGCGGCGTGGGCAGCAGTCCCATCGGGTAGGCCACCGGGTACGCCACGGTGGACCCGGCGATGCGGTCCTTGGCCGAGTACGCGTACACCCCCCGTACCGCGCTCTGGTTCTGCATCGGCCCCAGGCACACCGTGCCGGTGAGGCCGGTCGCGGCGCCCGGCGAGGGAGTCGCGGTCAGCGGATGCACGGAAAGGTCGGCCACGTCGCGACAACTGCCCAGGGCCGGCACCTCCAATGGATGCGCCAAGGACCCGTACAAACCGAAACGCAGATCACCGGCAGCGGCGGGCTTCTCCTCCGGTTTCGCGGCCGCCCCCGTGATATCAACCAGCACATACCCGTTCTGGAACCGCAGGTTGGCGACGCTGAGATTCCAGCCCAGCAGACTCTGCGTCTCACCGACCTTGGCAGTCGGTGCACCGTAAACCAGTTCCTTCTCGGGGTCTTTCGAGCAACCCGTCAAGACCAGGACCCCGGCGACCAGCGCGGCGAGGGCCCGACGGAAGGTCACGATCCGGCCAGGCCGAGATCCGCCAGTCCCAGCACATACCGATAGGGAACACCTTCGGCGCGAATCGCCTCGGCGGCACCGGTATCACGGTCCACAACGGTGGCCACCCCGATCACCTCGCCTCCGGCCTCACGGACCGCCTGCACGGCCGTGAGTGCGGACCCACCAGTGGTGCTGGTGTCTTCGACCACCAGCACCCGCTGCCCGGTCACCTCAAATCCCTCGATAAGCCGTTGCATGCCATGAGCTTTCACCGACTTACGCACCACGAATGCGTCGATGGGCCGTCCGGGCGCATGCATGACCGCCGTCGCGACGGGATCGGCGCCCAGGGTGAGTCCGCCGACACCGGCGTAGTCCCAGTCGTTGGTCAGCTCGCGCACCAGCCGGCCGATCAGGGCGCCTGCCCGGTGATGCAAGGTGGCCCGGCGCAGGTCGACGTAATAGTCGGCTTCCTTGCCCGACGACAAGGTCACCTTGCCGTGCACCACCGCGATATCGCGGACCAAAGCCGCCAACTCATCACGCTCGGCCGCATTGAGAGCCGGTCCTAAATCAAGTTCTGCCACGACCCCGTCCTACCACGCTGTTGAATTTCCGCACCAAACCTCTTGGTATTAGCCGTGTTACCGAGGTAATCGCCTTGTACTGGATGCCCGGAACGCTGAGCACCTTACCTGCCGCAATGTCCTGCAGACACGCGTTCACCACATCGTCGACCTGGAGCCACATGAACTCCGGAATGGTGCCCATCTCGATTCCGGCCCGCTCGTGAAACTCGGTGTGAATGAATCCCGGGCACAACACGTGCATACCAACTCCGGTGCCCAACAACCCATTTGCCAATCCCTCGGTGAAAGAAACCACCCAGGCCTTGGAGGCCGAATACGTCGACCCGCGTCCAGAGACCAGGCCCGCCACGCTCGCCACGTTGATGACGGTGCCGGCGCCCGCCTCGACCATCGATGGAAGGGCCGCACGGGTGAGCTCCATGACCGCGGTGACATTGACGTCCAGCTGCGAGTGCAACAGCTCGGGCGCCGCCGTCCAGAACTCACCGGCGGTCGCGAACCCGGCGTTGTTGATCAACACCGATATCCCGGCGGCGACGCGCTCGGCGACCTTCGCGCGATCGGCAGCATCCGCGAGGTCGGCGGGCAGCACCTCCGCGTGCGCGCCGTACCGGCAGGTGAGTTCGTCGGCGAGAGCGCCCAGGCGCCGCTCGTCACGGGCGACGAGCACCACGTCGTATCCGAGGGAGGCGTACTTGCGGGCGAAGCCACCCCCCAGGCCCGAGGTGGGGCCGGTGACCAGCGCCACGGGTCGCGCCGAATTGGGGGCTGCCATGGTTGGTCAGCGTACCGGCTGGCCACACGCCTCAACCCGCCGTATAACCGGTACTAAATGTTACTAGTACAAATTGTCCGGAAACTGCCGCTTGCGGGAGCAAGCGTTGCTAGCATCGCGAAATGTTTGACCGGCTAGTGGTGTGGCTCATCGAGCGTCAGCGCTGGATTTACCCGGTACTCGCCGTGTTGTGGATCGCCGCGGGCACCTACATAACCACCGCCCCAAAGGTTGCACTGCCGACACCCGAGGTCACTCCGACCAGACAGGCGGTCAGCGCCATGTCGCTGAGCCAGCCCAAGACGGTGACCTACGAGGTGTCCAGCGATGGCCGTCCCGTCACGGTCTCCTACCTCGACGAAAAGGGCCAATCCAAGCTCTTCAACGGCCCCGCGCCGTGGCGCACCAGCCTGACCACCAGCGACTTGGCGTTCGCGGCGGGTGTCACGGCGATATCGACCAACACCGTCACCTGCCGCATCACCGTCGACGGCAAGGTGGCCGACGAAAAGACCGACACCGGTCGCACGCCCTCGGTGAGCTGCAACCTCGTCGCATTCCAGAAACTCGACCCACAAGGCGGTCACTGATGCACGACAGTCCCCTATTCGGACGCTTCGCCGGCATCATCAGCAGGCACGCCGTCCTGGTCATCGGGTTCCTGATGATGGTGGCCGGCGGCCTGATGGCCTCGGCGCCGAACCTCGAGGAACTGGCCCTCACCCACGGCAGTCCCATGATGCCGACCAACACCCAATCGGCGGCCGCGCTCAAACACATGGCCAAGGCCTTCGGGGAGTCCGAATCGAACAACACCGCCGCGGTGGTCGTCGTCAAGGATCAACCATTCACCGAGCAGGACCGTCAGTTCCGTGCCGAACTGATGAAAAAGCTGCGGGCCGATACCGCGCACGTGGAACCGGGTATGGACATGTGGTCCGATCCTCAGTTCGCCACCGCATCGGAGAGCCCCGATAAGAAGGTGGCCCTGGCGCAACTGCAGCTGGCCGGGGAGATCGGCGGTCCCAAAGCCATGGAATCGGCCAAGGCCGTGCAGCGCATCATCGATGACATCGAGAAGCCGCCGGGCACCACGATCTATGCCACCGGAACAAGTCAGGCCGCCGCCGACCAGATCAACACGATGATGCGGGATGTCGTGATCATCGGAGGACTCTCGCTGGTGCTCGTGGGTGGCCTGCTGCTGTTGGTCTACCGCTCACTCGTGGTCGCGTTCCTGCCGCTGATCACCGTGGGTGTTGCCGTCGGTATCGCCACCCCGATCGCCAGCTTCCTCACCTTGGCGGGGCTGATTCCCACATCCATGATGACTAATGCGTTGATGGGTGCGCTGGCGCTGGGCGCCGGCACCGACTACTCCATCTTCTTCATCGGCCGCTATCAGGAGGGGCGACGCTGCGGCCTGAGCGTCGACGAAGCGTTCCGCGCCAGTTATCGGGGCGTGGCACCGGTCGTGATCGCGTCCGGCCTGACCGTGGCGGGTGCGTTGTCCTGCATGACATTCGCCCAACTGGACATGATGAAATCGATGGGCATACCGGGGGCCATCACCATGATCTTCACCGTGCTGTCCGCGGTGACCGTGACGCCCGGCGCACTACTCATCGGGGCACGCCGCTTCGGCTGGTTCGAGCCCCGCTCGACCGCCCGATCGACTCGGCTGTGGCGCCGGGTCGGTATCCGCGTGGCGCGTTGGCCCAGACCGATATTCGTCACGACCTTCGCCGCCTTGATCCTGCTCATGATGGTGATCCCCACCGCGTCCTTCAACTATGACGAACTGCAGTTCATCCCCAAGGACATGCCCAGCGCGGCCGGTATGCATGCAATTCAGGAGCACTTTCCCGCAGGCCAGATGAACCCCGACATGATTTTGATCCGGGCTCCCGAAGACCTGCGCAGCTCGGCCAACATCGGGCTCCTGGAGAAGGCCGCGCAGCAGATCACCAAGCTGGACAGCGTGGCATCGGTGCAGTGGATCACCCGGCCCACCGGCATGCCGATGGATCAAACATCGCTCATGTACAGCGTGGGGATGGCCGGAACGATGATGTCGCAGAACAAGATTGTGATGGAGCAACGTCAGCAGCGGATGCACGCCATGACCGAAGACATGAACTCGATGATGTCCACGCTCCAGGGCCTGCAAGGCACCTTGCGAACCGCGCAGCAGGGCGCCAAGCAATTCAGTGCCGCTGCGCAGCCCATTCAGTCCAGCTTGAATCAGCTTAAGTCACAACTAAATTCGGCAATGGGTCCCGTTCGCGAGGCGGTACGTGCGCAACCCAACTGCGCCGCCGACCCGATGTGCGTGGGTGCGCAATCAACCTTGTCGAACTTCGAGAACATGTCCAGCGTCACCGACCAGATGCGCAGCCTCGTCAGCACATCGGGTTCCGTGACCGGAGGTTTGACCCAGGCCGCGCGGACGATGCCACGCATGCTCGAATCCATGTCTTCGATGCAGGATCTGATGACCGAGACAAATGAGCAGATGACGCAGATGATGTCGCAGATCGACACCATGACCTCGCTCATGCAGGACCTCGGCCGAAGCAGCGCCGGCACCGGGGACTACTTCTACTTCCCCGCGCAGATGCTCTCGGACCCGCGATTCAAGCCGTACCTGAAGATGATGTTCTCCGAAGACGGCACCACCACCCGCATGATCGTCATAGGCAGCGGCAGCAGCTACGGCGACGAAGGCATCCAGCGCGTCCGGGATCTGGCCCATGAGATGAAGTACGCCCTCAAGGGCACTCGCCTGGAGGGCAGCGTGATCGAGATCGCCGGCCCGGCGGCGCTCATCGGCGATATGCGGGTGATGCTCGATCGCGACGAGAAGCTGATCATGATCGGCTGCCTGACCGTGATCTTCACGGTGGTACTGCTGCTGCTGCGCGGTTTGGTGGCCTCGCTGATCGTCATCGGCTCGGTGCTGGTGTCCTTTGCCTCGACCCTCGGGCTGGCCCTGGTGATCTGGCAGCACGTGCTTGGCATTCAGCTGCACTGGTCGGTGCCGGTGGCGGTCTTCGCGATTCTGATATCGGTGGGGGCCGACTACAACCTGCTGGTCGCGTCGCGTTTCAAGGAAGAGATGAGTGCCGGTATCCGCACAGGGGTCATCCGTGCCATCGCCGGCACCGGCGGGGTGGTGACCACGGCAGGTCTGGTGTTCGCGATGACGCAGTTCGCCATGATGGGGTCGAGTCTGATCAACATCGCGCAGATGGGTTCGACGATCGGGCTGGGCTTGATCATCGACACGTTCGTGGTGCGCACCTTCACGGTGCCGACCCTGGCGGTGATTCTCGACAAGAAGTTCTGGTGGCCGCTGCCGATGAACCAGCTCTGGCGGCGTTCCTAGTGGCCGAGCGGCTGGCCGCCCTGACCCACAGGAGCGGGCTGCCGATCTACGGCGGGGGCGGAGCTGCTGCCGACGGGCCGGCTGGGGCGCTCGGCGGCCTGGATGGGCGAGGGTGCCGATTCCCCTGAGGGAGGCAGCACCCGTAGCAGGTCGTTGAACTGGCGGACGGCCTTGAGGCCCTCGTCCCACTGCTCACGGTTGCTGTTGATGGGTAGCGCGGCCAGCGTCCAGTGTTGTTCATTCCACAACACCTCCGCCGTCTCGGTCGCGGTGTGGGCGAATGTGACCATGCGCCGGTCACAGGCCCGACGGGCGGCGTCCAGGTTGGTGGAGTACACCATGCGCGGGCCGATGGCGCCGAGCAGCCAGATATCGGCTTCGCGAGGTTCCTGCATGACCTTGAGTCGCAGGTCCACCATGACGTTGGTGCCCACCTTGCGGTGCAGCGCGATGATGGTCGCGACGTCCTCCAGGTCGAAGACGTAGACGGCCTCGCCGCGGATCTGTCCGAGGACCACATTGGCGGCCGCGGCCGATCCCGCACTCGACATCACGCCGCGGTTCCAGCGCTTGACGATCTCTTTGTCCTGCGACATGTAGTCGAAGCCGTGAGATCGCGCCCAGGCCTTTCGGCGATGTCCGCGACTGCGGCGGCGGCCGATATCGACATACAGCAGCACGGCCGCACAGACGAAGCACAGTGCGGACAGCGTGAACCAAAGTAGAGCCATCCGCGACAGCCTAACCGGTGCCGGCCAAACTGCTGCGCACAGCGCTCGGATCGTGACCCAGAGTTACCGCTCCGTGATGGGCCCAGACAGCAGCGAGTGTCGACTTATCGCGGGAAAGTCCCCATGGACACCGCGACAAGTCGACACTCGACAGCTACTTATCCGAGGGTGAGCGAGTCGCCGTCGGCGCTGACGTTCACCGGAACGACGTCACCGTCGTGCACTTCACCGGCCAGCAGCTGTTTGGCCAGCTTGTCGCCGATGGCCTGCTGCACTAGGCGGCGCAACGGACGCGCCCCATAGATCGGATCGAATCCGCGCTGGGCCAGCCAATTCTTGGCGGGCTCGGACACCTCAAGCGTCAACCGCCGCTGGGCGAGCCGCTTCTGCAGCTGCGCCAACTGGATGTCGACGATCCGCACCAGCTCCTCGGGATTGAGCGGCTCGAAGATGAGCACGTCGTCGAGCCGGTTGATGAACTCCGGCTTGAACTTGGCGCGCACCGCCGCCATCACCTGCTCCTCGGAGCCACCAGCACCCAGGTTGGAGGTGAGGATCAAGATGGTGTTCCGGAAGTCCACCGTGCGGCCCTGACCGTCGGTGAGCCGTCCCTCGTCGAGCACCTGCAACAGCACGTCGAACACGTCCGGGTGCGCCTTCTCGACCTCGTCGAAAAGCACCACTGTGTACGGGCGCCGCCGCACCGCCTCGGTCAGCTGACCACCGGCGTCATATCCGACATATCCGGGCGGGGCACCGACAAGTCTTGCCACGGAGTGCTTTTCGCCGTATTCAGACATGTCGATGCGCACCATGGCGTGCTCGTCGTCGAACAGGAAGTCCGCGAGCGCCTTGGCCAGCTCGGTCTTGCCGACACCAGTGGGCCCCAGGAACAGGAACGAACCGGTGGGCCGGTTGGGGTCGGCGACACCGGCCCGAGCACGGCGCACCGCATCGGAAACGGCCTCGACGGCCTTGGTCTGGCCCACGACCCGCGCGCCCAGCACATCTTCCATGCGCAGCAGCTTGGCGGTCTCACCCTCCATGAGCCGGCCGGCCGGAATACCGGTCCAGGCCGACACCACGTCGGCGACGTCGTCGGGCCCGACCTCTTCCTTGAGCATGACGCTTTCGCGTGCCTGGGCTCCGGGAAGCGCGGCCTCCAGCTGCTTCTCCAGGTCCGGGATGCGCCCGTAGCGCAGCTCCGCGACCTTGCCGAGGTCTCCGTCTCGCTCGGCGCGATCGGATTCACCCTTGAGGGTTTCCAATTGCTCCTTGAGTTCCCGGACCACGTCGATGGCGTTCTTCTCGTTCTGCCACCGAGCGGTCAACTCGGCGAGGCGTTCCTTCTTGTCGGCCAGCTCCTCACGCAGCTTCACCAGACGCTGCTTGGAGGCCTCATCGTCTTCCTTGGACAGCGCCATCTCTTCGATCTCGAGACGACGCACGACGCGCTCGACCTCATCGATTTCCACAGGGCGCGAATCGATTTCCATGCGCAGACGCGATGCGGCCTCGTCGACCAGGTCGATGGCCTTATCGGGCAGGAATCGCGAGGTGATGTACCGGTCGGACAAGGTGGCGGCGGCCACCAGCGCGGAGTCGGTGATCCGCACGCCGTGGTGAACCTCGTAGCGCTCCTTGATGCCGCGCAGAATGCCGACGGTGTCCTCCACCGAAGGCTCCCCCACCAGCACCTGCTGGAACCGGCGCTCCAGGGCGGCGTCCTTCTCGATGTACTTGCGGTACTCGTCGAGTGTGGTGGCGCCGACCAGACGCAGCTCACCGCGCGCCAGCATGGGCTTGATCATGTTGCCGGCGTCCATCGCCGACTCACCCGTGGCACCCGCACCGACGATGGTGTGCAGCTCGTCGATGAACGTAATCAGCTGTCCCGCAGAGTTCTTGATCTCGTCGAGGACGGCCTTGAGACGTTCCTCGAACTCACCTCGGTACTTGGCGCCCGCGACCATGGATCCCAGATCCAACGAGACAACGGTCTTGCCGCGCAGGCTTTCGGGCACGTCGCCGGCCACGATGCGCTGCGCCAGCCCCTCCACGATGGCGGTCTTACCGACACCGGGCTCACCGATCAACACCGGATTGTTCTTGGTCCGGCGGCTGAGCACCTGCACGACGCGGCGAATCTCGGTGTCGCGACCGATCACCGGGTCAAGCTTTCCCTCGCGGGCACGGGCGGTCAGATCGGTGGAGTACTTCTCCAACGCCTGGAACGTCGACTCGGGCTCGGGGCTGGTCACCCGGCCGCTGCCGCGCACCTGAACAAAGGCGTCGCGCAACGCGTTCGGAGTGGCACCGTTGTTGGCGAGCAGCTTGGCGATATCGGAATCACCGGTGGCCAAGCCTACGAGCAGATGCTCGGTGGATACGTAGTCGTCATTGAGCTCGGTGGCGAGCTGCTGCGCCGTGGTGATCGCGGCGATGGAATCGCGCGAGAGCTGCGGGTTGGCGCTGGCGTTGCTGACCTGAGGAAGCCGGTCGGCGATAGCCTGCGCCTCGTTGCGCACGGTCGCGGGGTCTACGCCCACGGCCTGCAACAGCGGCGCGGCGATGCCATCGGTCTGGCTCAGCAGCGCCACCAGCAGGTGGGCGGGACGGATTTCGGGGTTGCCTGCAGTAGTTGCTGCCTGGAGGGCAGCAGTCAGCGCGGCCTGGGTTTTCGTGGTCGGATTGAACGAGTCCACAACACCTCCATGGGTTGAGAGAAATGCTTGTCAGTAATTCCAACGCAGCCAACCTTGAGTCTGTTCCGCTCAACTTTGAGAATTTTCGCGGTGCCGTGTCTAGCTCATCACACCCCGGTGTGCTCCGAACCGAATCGGGGATCACACGCGATCGCCGCGCCCCTCGAGCAGCTCGCCGACGCGCGACAACACGGGAAGCGCTCCGCCACGCAGAACCGACCGCAACTGGCGATTGAGCGGCGACTGCGGATCGAACCCGCTCAGCGTGAACCAGAGCTGGGTACCGCCATCCCTGGGAATCAGTCGCCAGGTCATGCGCAATGTGGTGATTCCACCCAGGATCGGAATCTCGAAGGTGCTGTCGATGAGCTCTGGCTCGCGCACCTCCAGGAACTCCATCTCGACCCGTCCGGCGAATCCGACGAGCGGAATCGCATAGGTGCTGATGAACAGCCGGCTACCGGCTTCCACCGACACCAAATCGTGGTCGTTCACCAGGTCCCCCACGAACTCCTTGGAGGTGACCACCTGCCACACCGTGCGCGGCGGATAGCGATAGAACTCGCCCAAACTGAAGGCCGTCGCATCATCGGGTGGGGGATCTGCGTCGGACTCCGGAAAGACCAAGAGCTCCTCGACACGCGACATGACCAACGCCCATAAGTCCCGAACGAGAGCGCGAAGCCTCCCATGAGCGGGGTTCGCGAGGTCAAAGCCGGTGTGCACAACCAGTAATCGCGTTCCTCCCGGCTCGGGGTGGAGCGTCCACGTGACCCGCAGATCCCAGGAGTTCTCCGGCGTGGTGAATCTATAGACCATGCGTTCACCCGGTACGACGTCGGTGAACTCACAGTTCCCGCGGCCACCGAAGTTCACCTCGGGCATCGGAAAGGTGGTGAACGAGAACGACCTGCCCGCCTCCACCGCATCCCTGTCGACCTCGGTGGTCCAGTCCGAAACCGAAGCGGCCGAGGTGATGGCAAGCCAGACCTGCTCGGCGGGATAGGGGAAGAACTGTCCGACCGTCACCGATGTCAGGTCGTCCCGCGAGGCGGTCATACCCCTGGGATACCGCAGATGTGTGATGTGTGCGGACGATCAGGCGGATACATCGGTGACCAGACGGTGCGGAGGCCGATTCTCGGTGCACGGCGCGGTGTCGATACATCGCCCGAGCCGCCCCATCGTGCCGGGCCAACCAAGCTCGGAGATCTTCCGGTAGATACGCGACGCGGAATCGCTGAGATCGAACCCTTCGTGCCGGAACGTGACCATGGTGCCGCCCGGAACCTCGTGCAGCGTCCACGTCACCGTCGACACCCGCTGCTTCGACGATTTCATATCCCACCAGCGGATCGACAGCACCCTGTTCGGGGTAGCCGCGAGGACCTCGCAGGACAGCGCGCCCGAGAAGTCGGCCATGGGCAGGGGGAATGCTTTGAAACGGAACCGGGTGCCGACCTGGGGCCGAAATCCAATCGGGTCCATCAGCCATTCCTCCATGGCGTCTGGGCACGCCATCACGCTCCACACCCGCGCGGGCGGATGCGGATAGAAATGGTCGAGAAGAATGGTGGCGATGTCGTTCGCGTCGTCGAGCACGGCACTCTCCAGATTGATGGGGTTATCTTTCATACCCCACTAATCTGGGTTACCGCCGTGTTCGCATCTGTTAGCCAGGCAAACTCACCCAACTAGGGCTCAACGGCGCCCCCGTCGATCGGGGTGGTCGCTGCACACTCGATCAGGCGCCCGAGCTTGGCCATCGCCGTCGGCCAGAACCGATCGGAAAGAGCGGCCATCCTGCGCACAGCAGGGTCATCGCTACTGAAGGCCGGCCGGCTCACGGTGACCACGGTGCCGCCGGGAACCTCGCACAACGTCCACGCGGTTCGCCAGGCCACCGGGTCCGGAGATTTCGTATCCCACCAGGAAATCACCAGCATTTCGTTGCGAATAGCCACCAAGACTTCGCACGCGATGTCCCCGGAATAGTTGGCAATGGGCATCGGAAGATCCGTGAGCCGGTAGCGCGTACCTTGCACCGCGCGGAACCCAACCTGTTCGACGAACCAATCCCCCATGGCATCGGGGTCGACCAAGACGTTCCACACGCGTTCGGGAGCGTGTGGATAGAAGAAATCGGCGACGGCATCCGGCCGATCATCGAGATCGCCCACGGCACACACTCCATTGTCGGTGGTGAGACCTTTGTACTCCGTGAACCTGGGCGACTGCCGTAATTAGATCGGTTAGCTAAGCAAACCTAATTCGGAAGCATCGGCCGTCAGATACCGATCAACGGTCGGGGCCAATATGGCGACCATCTGCTCCCTGGTCAGCGCGACCAATGGATCGATCTTGAGCGCATATCGCAGGAGCGCGGTCCCGACCATCGAGGTGGCCGCCAGCGCGAATCGCGTCCGCACCTCCGGTCCCCCACCCAGTTCCTCGCTGATCGCCGCCAACACGTAGTTCTGCATGAAATCCCGAAACGCGCGATGGGCATCGTCGTTGGTGGTGGCCGACTGCAGGATCGCGAGCATCGTGTCGACCGTGCCTGCCTGTTCCCACATCGACAGGTACGCGTTGACGAAGCGTTGACCGACCGTGCCCTCACCCTCGCGAATAGCGAGCACCAGCTCGTTGGGATCGATCACCAGCTGGATCGACTGACGAAACAGCTCATCCTTCGACCCAAAGAGGTACACGACCATGGACGGATCGATACCCGCATCGCGGGCAACACCCCTGATGGTCGTCTTCTCATAGCCGCGCTCGGCGAATGAGCGCTTCGCAACGTCGAGCACATGCTCTCGCGACACCGCTTCCCCGCGACGGCGGCCCCGACGGGCGGTATTCGTGCTGGTTGCCATGCTCTACGGTATCAATTTTCCACAAGTGTTGAAAAAAGGCCACATGCGATCTACTCTCATCTCAATTAATTCAACACTTAATGAAATGGAGGATGAGATGACGGGCCAACACGAACTCCGACCGGGCGCTCATCACCAGGTGCCGGACTGGGCACGGGCCACATCCGTTGCCGCCCTGCTGACGTGCGCGCTCGGGGTCATCTTCATCGCCTTCGCCTGGCCCTCGGCACGCACCGCACCGCGCGACGTGCCGATCGGCGTCACCGGGTCGGCGGCGCAGGTGGCCATGCTCACCGAGCGACTGGCGGGTGCCTCACCCGGCGCGTTCGCCGTCACCCACTACCCGAGTCAAACCAAACTCGAGGAGGCGACCAGAAACCGCTCCGTCTACGGCGGATTCGCCCTCATGCCCCCGGCACCGACCGTCGTAGTCGCGACAGGCGGCAGCCCTGCCGTCGCACAAGCACTGACCGGCATCGGTCAACAAATCGGCAAGCAGAGCGGGATGGCGGTGTCCATCAAGGACCTCGCTCCACTGCCGCCCTCGGATCCGCGCGGCATCGGCCTGGCCGCGGCGGCGCTGCCCATGACCTTGGGCGGGCTGCTTCCGGCGGTCGCTCTCACCCTGTTGTTTCCCGGCAGAACCTGGCTCAAAGCGGCCACTGCCACTGGGTTCTCGTTCCTGGCGGCACTCACCATCTGCGTCATCCTGGATTCCTGGCTGGGCGTCATCACCGAGAACTTCTGGGGAGTGACCGCCGGCCTCACGCTGGGGATGATGGCGATGTCGTTGAGTATCACCGGCCTTGGCGCCCTGCTGGGATATCCGGGAATCGGATTGGGAGCAGCTGTCGCCGTGTTGATCGGGAACCCGCTTTCGGGGCTGACGAGTGCGCCCGAGTTCTTGCCCAAAGGCCTTGGCCTACTTGGGCAATTCCTGCCACCAGGGGCCAACGGCACGCTGCTGCGATCCCTGGCCTATTTCGACGGAGCCGGCTCGGCCGGAGTGATCCTGATCCTGTGCTGCTGGGTGGGCCTCGGGGTCGCGATGCTGGCACTCGATGGGGCTCGGCAGCGTGCGATGGCGCGCGGCGCGAACGTGGCAGAACTTCGTAAACCGGAGCTGGTCTGACAACTGTCGAGTGCGAACCTGACGCGGTTTTCGAGCCCAACGCCCGCGTCAGGCTCGCACTCGATCGGCCCGGAAGGTCCTCGGTGATTCCCCCCACGCCGCCGGTGCACCACTTGGCAAAAATGCTCAAGTCGCAAACATGCGCCTGTAGTGCAAACAACTAGCCCTGCAGCGCCCTCAGCACACGAGTATGCGGCCCGTAAGTCACCCGTTTCCCCTCTGACCTCATCCAGTCCCAGACGGTCCACAAACTTCCCTCCTAGACTGGCCTCTTGGTGGGCAGGACCAGGAAAGGCGAGGCAACGGAAGCTCGTGGGGCTTGAGGACGTCGAAGCACTGCACGACTTGGTCGGCGGGGTCGAGCTATCGGGCGACAAACTTGTCCGAAGCTTCTACAGCCGCTGGTTCGCCGTCGACCCCGCCGTCGGCGACCTTTTCCCCGCCGACATGTCGACACCGCGCGAACACTTCCGTCAGGCGCTGCAGTTCGTGCTCTGGGAGATGGCGGCCTACCGGACCGAAGGCCTGGTCAACTTCCTGGCGCAGCTAGGCCGGGATCATCGGAAGTTCGGGGCCACCGACAGCCAGTACGGCACCATGCGTCAGGCCCTCTTGGACGCCACACGCGAGGTGCTGCAACCGATCTGGGACCAGCGGATGGAAGCCACCGCCACCGAGGTCTACACGGTGATGGTCGAGGTGATGCGCAGCGCCGCCGCCTCGGACAGCGGCCAGCCCTGGTGGGACGGGAAGGTCATCGAATACCACCGCACCTCAAGGGATCTTGCGTTGATCCGACTGAAACTCAACGCACCCATGGACTACCACTGCGGGCAGTACGTACATGTCCAGGTACCGCAGAGCCCGCGGAATTGGCGCTATCTGAGCTTGGCGATTCCGCCGGACCCCGAGGGCTACATCGAATTTCACGTCAAGGCCGTACCCGGCGGACTTGTCAGCGGTGACATGGTCAACAAGACGAAAGTCGGTGACACCTGGCGAATTTCGCCGCCACTGGGCGCGCTGTCGGTGAACCGCGACGGTGGAGATGTGCTGATGGTCGCGGGCAGCACCGGCATCGCACCGCTGCGGTGTCTCATCATGGAGCTGTCGCAATGGGCCGAGAATCCGCGGGTCCACCTGTTCTACGGGGCCCGCTATCCGCAGGAACTCTACGACCTGTGGACACTGTGGCATATCGCCTCGACGAATCCGTGGCTGTCGGTCACACCGGTGTCCGAATACCCCCGAAACCCGGACTGGGCCAACGAATACCACGATCCGACACCGCCACGGGGCCTGCACGTCCGCCAGACGGGATTGCTCTCGGAGGTGGTGACGGCCTACGGCGGCTGGGGCGATCGCCAGATTCTGCTCGGCGGCTCCGCATCGATGATCCAGGCCACCAAGGAGGCGCTGGTCTCAAAGGGGGCCGACGCCTCCAGAATCCAGCACGACCCGCTCTAGCGTTGCTGACGCGGCTGCCAGACGACGACCGCGGTGCTCTTGGGGATGATTGCGACCTCACGGCCCGCCGTCGCCGCGCGCAACTGGGCCACCTCGGCCGTGAGCTCTGCGACCTTGGCCTGCAAAGCCTCCACCTGATTGCTCAGCTCGATAACGCGTTTGATGCCAGCGAGATTGACGCCCTCATCTTGCGACAGCCGCTGCACCTCGCGCAGCAGGTCCACATCACGCTGTGAGTAGCGCCGACCGCCACCACTGGTGCGTTCGGGGATGACCAGCCCTAGCCGGTCATAGGTTCGCAGGGTCTGCGCGTGCATCCCGGCGAGCTCGGCGGCCACGGAGATCAGAAAGGTGCGGGCTCCTCGCTCCGGCTGACGGCGGGCCGTCATCGTGCACCCGCCCAGCCTGCGCGCGGATCGAATCCGCTGGCCTTCTCGGCCACCTGATAGCGCTGCAACGCCTCCAGCGCACTGTCTTCCAGCTTCGAGGGCACCGCCACCTTGACGGTGACCAGCAGATCGCCGTTACCGCCCGCACGCTTCGGAATGCCGCGCCCACGCACCCGCAGGATGCGTCCGTCGGAGGTACCCGCGGGCACCTTCACCCCAACGCGGCCTTCCAGTGTCGGCACGGAAACCGTGGCACCCAAAGCCAATTCGGTAAAGCTCACCGGAACGGTGAGAGTCAGGTCGTCGCCGTCGCGGCTGAACACCTTATCGGGCCGCACGTGCACGGTGACGTACAGATCGCCCGAAGGAGCGCCGCGCAGTCCGGCCTCGCCCTGTCCGGCCAGCCGAATACGTTGTCCGTCGTCCACTCCCGGAGGAATCCGCACGGTGATGGTGCGGGTTCGGGTGGTGACGCCCGTTCCCTGGCAGTCGGTGCACGGGTTCTCGATGATCGAGCCCGTGCCACGGCAATCGGTGCACGGTTCGGAGAATCCGAACGCACCCTGGTTGCGATTGATGACGCCGCTGCCATTGCAGGAGCCACAGACCTTCGGGCTGGTACCCGGGCGAGCGCCACTGCCGTGGCAGGTGGTGCATGGAGCGGGACTGGTGAGCCGCAGCGGAACCGATACGCCCTTGCATGCTTCGACGAAGTCCAGCTGGGTCTCGGTTTCCAGATCGTTGCCGCGGCGCGGGCGACTGGCACGCGGCTGCGCGCGCTGCCCGAACAGGCCGCCGAACAGATCGCCGATCCCGCCGCCACCGGAGGTGTCGGCGTTACCGAACAGGTCGTTCAGGTTGAACTCGGCACTGTTGGCGCCGCCGCTGAATCCGCCGCCGCCACCAAATCCATTGTCGCCGAAGCGCCGTCCGAACCCGCCACCGGCGAAGAGCCGACGGGTCTCGTCGTACTCCTTGCGCTTGGCCGGGTCCGACAGTACGTCCTTGGCCTCGCTGACGGCCTTGTAACGGTCCTCAGCGGCCTGGTTCCCCGGATTTCTGTCCGGGTGATTTTCGGCCAGCAGCTTGCGTGCGGCCTTCTTGATCTCGTCCTGGCTCGCGGTGGAGGCGAGGCCGAGCTCCTTGTAGAAGTCCTTCTCGACCCATTCACGTTGCGTCACCCGACATCACCTCCTTCGCGTCCATCGGGTATTGCTGTGCAGTTCTTACTCTGATTCTGTCTTGGATTGCGTTTCGGCACCCGTTGTTCCGGGTTCCTGCTGAGTCGTGTCGCCGCCCTCGGGACTTGCCGGATCACTGGGACTTCCGTCGGTTACCACGACCATCGCGGTACGGAGCACCCGATCACCCATCTTGTAACCCTTGCGCAGCACCGCCGCCAGCACGGGGTGGCCGTCCTGGCCGTCGTGCTGAACCGCCTCATGCAGCGAGGGATCGAAGTCGTCTCCTTCGGCACCGAATGTCGCCAATCCCAGCCCTTCGAGGGCCGCGGACAGCTTGTCCGAAACACTGCGCAGCGGACCTGATTCCAGGTCGCCATGCTCGCGCGCGCGGTCGAGATCGTCCAGCACACCCAGCAGCTGAGCGACTACAGACGCTTTGGCCGAATCGATGACGGCCTGCCGGTCCCGTTCCACCCGCTTGCGGTAGTTGGCGAAGTCGGCGTGCGCACGCTGCAGGTCGGCCGTCAGTTCGGCCACCTTGGCATCCGCATCCGACTCGCCCCCGGAGGCCGCGGACCCGGGTGCCGAAGCACCCGGTTCCGCTGCGGTGGCTGGCTTTTCAGCCACCTTCGCCTCTTCGCGAACCGCGCCGGTGTTGGGATCGATCCGGCGCTTATCGGTAACGGTCACCGGTTCGCGTTCTTCATCCCGATCTTGCCCACCTGACGGGGTCACTTGCTGTCCTTCTCCTCGTCGACGACCTCGGCATCCACGACATCGCTGTCGGCAGCGCCAGCGCCACCTTCGGCGCCGGCGCCTTCAGCCCCAGCCTTGGCGGCCGCGGCCTCGTAGATGGCCTGACCCAGTGCCTGCGACTGCTCGCCGAGCTTCTCCATCGCTTCCTTGATGGCGCCGATATCGGTGCCCTCCAGTGCCTTCTTGGCATCGGCGATGGCGTCGTCCACCTTGGAGAGCGTCTCATCAGAGACGACCTTCTCGGTGCCCTCGGCGGGCTCACGCTGCTCCTTGACGAACTTCTCCGTCTGGTAGACCAGCGACTCGGCCTGATTGCGGACATCGGCCTCTTCGCGGCGCTTCTTGTCCTCGTCGGCGTGTGCCTCGGCGTCCTTGATCATCCGGTCGATCTCTTCCTTGGAGAGGCCGGAGCCTTCCTGGATCTTGATCGTGTTCTCCTTGCCGGTGCCCTTGTCCTTCGCGGTCACGTGCACGATGCCGTTGGCATCGATGTCGAAGGTGACCTCGATCTGGGGCACACCGCGCGGAGCCGGCGGGATACCGGTCAGCTCGAAGGAGCCCAGGAGCTTGTTGTGCGAAGCGATCTCGCGCTCACCCTGGTACACCTGGATCTGCACCGACGGCTGGTTGTCGTCTGCCGTGGTGAAGGTCTCAGACCGCTTGGTGGGGATGGTGGTGTTGCGCTCGATGAGCTTGGTCATCACGCCACCCTTGGTCTCGATACCGAGGGACAGCGGGGTGACGTCAAGCAACAGAACGTCTTTCACCTCACCCTTGAGCACGCCGGCCTGCAGCGCGGCACCCACGGCGACAACCTCGTCGGGGTTGACGCCCTTGTTGGGCTCCTTACCGCCGGTCAGCTCCTTGACCAGATCGGTCACCGCGGGCATACGGGTGGAACCACCCACCAGCACCACGTGATCGATGTCGGCCACGGAAACACCGGCATCCTTGATGACCGACTGGAACGGCTTGCGGGTGCGGTCCAGCAGATCCTGAGTGATCTTCTGGAATTCGGCACGTGTCAGCTGCTCGTCGAGGAACAACGGGTTCTTGTCCGCGTCAACAGTGATGTACGGCAGGTTGATCGAGGTCGACTGCGAGCTGGACAGCTCGATCTTCGCCTTCTCGGCAGCCTCACGCAGACGCTGCATGGCCATCTTGTCCTTGGTCAGGTCGATACCGGCGCTGGCCTTGAACTTGTCGACGAGCCAGGTCACGATGCGCTCGTCCCAGTCGTCACCACCGAGGTGGTTGTCGCCGGAAGTCGCACGGACCTCCACGACGCCGTCGCCGATTTCCAGCAGCGACACGTCGAAGGTGCCACCACCGAGGTCGAAGACCAGGATGGTCTGTTCCTTCTCACCCTTGTCCAGGCCGTAGGCCAGGGCGGCCGCGGTGGGCTCGTTGACGATGCGCAGGACGTTCAGACCGGCGATCTGGCCGGCTTCCTTGGTCGCCTGACGCTGTGCGTCGTTGAAGTACGCCGGCACGGTGATGACGGCGTCCTCGATGTCTTCACCCAGGTAGGCCTCGGCGTCGCGCTTCAGCTTCTGCAGCGTGCGGGCGCTGATCTCCTGGGGGGTGTAGTTCTTTCCGTCGATTTCAACGGACCAATCGGTGCCCATGTGACGCTTAACCGACCGGATGGTCCGGTCGACGTTGGTCACCGCCTGGTTCTTGGCGGGCTGCCCGACCAGCACCTCGCCATTGCGCGCGAACGCAACGACGGACGGGGTGGTGCGAGAGCCTTCCGAGTTCGCGACAACTACCGGGTCGCCGCCTTCGAGGACGGCGACAACGGAGTTGGTGGTCCCGAGGTCGATTCCGACCGCACGAGCCATAGTTCATTCCTCCTGTTGGTTACCTCAATGCCTTCAGTGAGATCCGCTCAAGTTTGCCTCGTCCGGATCTTTTCGTCAAGCCATAGTTGAGCCTACATGACTCAAGTTCGACATACTGGTCAACGGGCCACCGCCGACATTTGTTCCCGGTACCTACTCGCCTGCATCCACGACACATCGATGCAGGTGGTCCTTGTGAAGTGTCTGCGCAGCGCCACCCCCGATCCCGCAACAAGCGAGCCTGACCATCCTCAGTTCGTTCCCAGAATTCGTCACTAGCTTGATTCGGTAGACAACAAATCTTGCAGTGAGAGGCGGGTCATGGTTTCCCGACGTACTGTCGCGGCTTCTGTCATCTTGGCTGGTATCGCAGGGGGTGTGCTGGCACCGATCGCGTGGGCTGACCCTGCGCCATCCCAGCCCGTGTGCACAGCTCTAGGGCAGATCGCCGAAAGCCTTAACGACGACATCGGTGCGGGCCTTCAGCCTCGCGGCCTGAGAAGGTACGACATCACGCAACTCACTCACGGGGTGAGCTACATGAACCAGGTGAACGCCAACGCGCGTATCACTGCCCTTGACGTTCCGTTGCGGAATCTGACCAGCACGATCAACGACCTGCAGAATCAGTACCAGCTAGTCACCGTGTCCGATGAGGACGGAACCTGGCACCCCATGTCCGCCTCGCAGGAGCAGGATCTCGACCAGGCGTCCGCCCAGCAAGACACACTGACGGGCCTGGTCAGCCAATTGCAACAAAGCAACCACTGCCCACTTCCGCCGGCCAGCTGATAACTCAGCGCCGTCTGCGCACGGCGTACGAACTCGCCGCCGCGACAACCACAATCAACGCGATGCCGCCCAGCAGTGGCCACACGCCGGTCTCGTCCACCACGCTCACCAGCCAGGTCTGCACCTCGCTTGCCGCGTTGATCACCGGGTCGTCGGCGCTCCCGGCGCCGAAGTTCAGCCGAATCTCGTAATAGCCGTAGTAGGCGACGTACAGCCCGGTCAGCAGCACGATCACCCCTGCGATGCGGCCCACATAAGGCAAGACCTTCCGCATGGTGGCCTGCACCGAATTTCCCAGCAGTGCAACGGCTAATGCCGCGACGCCGACGGTCGCGGCCATCCCCGCCCCGTACGCGACGAAAGCCAGCACCCCCGAGACGATGGACCCCTGTTTGAAGGTGGTGCTGATAACCGCCAGAAACGGGCCGACCGTGCAGGACAGCGATGCCACCGCGTAGGTCAGCCCGTAGCCGTACATGGACAGCAGCGAGGCCGTTGGCGCCCCGCCCGAAACCCTGGGCAGCACGACGGTGAGCTCACGCCCGGACAGCAGCCAGAGGGACAGCGCTACCAGCGCGACACCGATCACTACGGTGGCGAAGGGCATGTAGCGCCCCGCCGAGGCGACCACCGGCGAGATCACCAGCCCGAAAATCCCGAACACCGTCAGGAAACCGGCGGCCATCGCCACCGTCGCTGTCGCTGCCCGCGCCACAGCGGTCAGCCTCGATGCGGTGCCGTCACTACCGGCGATCACCAGCCCGAGATAACCCGGGAGAAAAGCGAAGCCGCATGGATTGAGCGCGGCCACCAGCCCCGCGCCCAGCGCGAAAGTCAGTGCTGCGGTATCAATCACGTCAGTACCGCAGCATCAATGCAGCTGCCCGATTCTCTTGTCGAGTTCTGGTCCCGACAGCGGGCTCTTGACCACCTGGGCATTGCCGTCAGATCCCAGGAACGCGAAAGCCGGCTGATGGGTGACGTCGTACAGCGCCCACACCGCGGCATCGGTATCGGCCAGCTGAACAAAGGTGAGGCCGTACTTGGTCACGAAGTCGCGCATCGCGGACACCTGGTCCTGCGCCGCCACCCCCACAAAGGTGACATCCGGATGCGCAGTGGCCGCCCGCTGCAGATCGGGCGCTTCCTTCTGACAGGTCGGGCACCACGGCGCCCAAAACCACAGCACCGCCTTCTTACCGGTCAGACTGCTGCCCGCGAAGTCGGCACCATCGATGGTCTTGGCGCTGAAGTTCAGCAACCGCGAGGACTGCGACGACGACGAGCCGGCCGTGGAAGTGTCGTTCTTGTCGGCCCCGGAGCAACCCGCCAGTCCGATACCCAGAGCCAGCACCGCGATAGCCGAAACCGCAACGCGTGATATCACTTTCCCTCGTTTCGCCGCATTCTCATCAACTCACGCCCATCTCGCCCACTCACCGTAACCATCGACGCAACGCGCCCGCGCTCGGGTGTGCGGCCTTACGTACGCTGGCAGTCATGGACTTCCGGGTATTCGTTGAACCGCAGCAGGGCGCCACCTACTCCGATCAGCTGCGGGTGGCACAGGCCGCCGAAGAACTGGGATTCTCCGCGTTCTTCCGGTCCGATCACTACCTGGCGATGGGTGGTGCCGACGGGCTGCCCGGCCCCACTGACACATGGGTGACACTGGGAGCGATCGCCCGGGAGACCACCAGCATCCGGCTGGGCACCCTGGTCACCTCGGCTACCTTCCGCCATCCGGGACCGCTTGCCATCACTGTTGCACAGGTAGACGAGATGAGCAGCGGCAGAGTAGATCTCGGCCTGGGCGCCGGTTGGTTCAGCGAGGAGCACGAGGCGTACGCCATTCCCTTCCCGCCGCTGGGCGAGCGGTTCGATCGTCTGGAAGAGCAGCTCGACATCCTCACCGGCCTGTGGTCCACACCCACCGGCGACACCTACTCCTATGCGGGCACGCACTACACGGTGACCGACTCCCCCGCGCTGCCCAAACCTGTGCAGGAGCCGCATCCGCCGATCGTGATCGGCGGGCTCGGCGCCAAGCGCACTCCGGCACTCGCCGCCCGTTTTGCCGCCGAGTTCAACGTGCCGTTTCAGCCCGTCGATGTCGTCACCGGCCAGTACGCACGAGTGGCGCAAGCGGTCGAAGCCGCTGGGCGGCCTGCAGATTCAATGATCTACTCGGCGGCCTTCGCACTATGCGTCGGCGATACGGATGCCGATATCGCGCGCCGCGCGGCCAATGCCCGCCGCGAGGTGGACGAGATCACCGAGAACAGCCCGCTCGCGGGCACTCCCGACGCGGTGGCGGACAAGCTGGGCACCTACATCGACGCCGGGGTCCAGCGGGTCTACGCCCAACTACTCGACATCCGGGATCTGGATCACCTGGAGTTCTTCGCTTCGACGGTAATCCCCCAGTTCGGCTGACGTTCTTCGGTTAGGCTCCGCGCGATGAGTGAGCACGAGACACCGAACGCTCCCGACGACGACGAGAGCTACTTCTCAGGGATGATCGAGGAGAGCGAGAAGCCGACGCCCTGGTATCGAACGGGGCCGGCGATCGTCGGCACCATCGCTGCCATCATCGCGATCGTCGCGGTGCTCATGACCATCGTGTTGTCCACGGACAAGCGCGTGGTCAACGACAACACACCGCTGACGACGACATCGCCGACGCCGAGTACCACCACCACTGAGCCTTCACCTGAATCGTCGTCGACCACCACCGAGACCACGACCATCGAATCGACGCAGGAGCCGGTGCAGCCCGCGCCGACCTCCGAGCCCACGTACTACGACACCCCGACCTCGACGACATACCAGTGGCAGGCGCCCGCGATCCCCTCACCGCCAGCTATTCCACCGATTCCGCAGATCCCACAAATCCCGCCTATTCCACAGATCCCGCAAATACCGGGGCTATAAGGGAGTTGGGTTACGCTCCGGATCATGTCCTACCCGGAGCCGCCAGAAGACCCGACGATGTACAACGAGCAGTACCACGATCAGGGACCTGACGGGCCCAACCCTTGGTACAAGCAGCCGGCCGTACTCATTGCCCTGGCAGGAGCGGCGGTGGCGGTCATTGCGGTGATCATCGCCTTTGTGATTACCCGAAGCGACAAGCCTGCCCCCGCTGGGAGCACCACCTCGGTGACATCCGCGACGACCAGCAGTTCGGCACCGGCCAACTCCGGCGGCCACGAGGGGCATGGCGGCTCTGGTAGCACCACCGGCGGCAACTCCACGGTGACCGAGACCGTCTCCGAGTCGCCGAGTCAGAGCGCCGAAACGACGACCACTGCGCCGACGACCACGACCACCACTACGGATACGACGACCACCACGACCACTCAGCCGACGACTACCACAACGACGGCGCCGCCGACCACCACGACCGGACGCTCAGTGGTGATCCCGATTCCAGGCGGCGGCAATGTCCAGGTGCCCGTTGGCGGTCAGTGAGCCATCCGGATACCCGGCGGACCTGTGACGCCCTGACGGGTCCTGCCGGGTTTTCCGGGGGAAGCCTCGTTCCATAGGTGACCTGCCGCGCACAGCGCAACGACGAAGGACAGCACACCGATCGGGATAGCCCAGAGGCGACGCGTATCGAGCTTGGCGGCGCACTGGTCGTGGTAGTTGGTCGACTGATTCGCACCGGAACTTATCTTGTCCAGCTCCGCGCTCCGGGTGAGTCGGGGCCCCACGGGCATACCGCAGGTCACCGACTGGGCGGCACCGCCCGTGTCGACCTGAATAGACACCGGTGTGAGCAGGACGGCCATCGCGATGATCGTCGCGATACCGCATACGCCTGAAAGGACTCCACGTCCGTGCATACCTGGGACGCTACGCCGTCAAGGGCACGCAATGATGGTGATTCGATATCCGAAGCGACAAAAAACTGGACGTGAGTTTCAGCAGGCTGAGCTCTTGGCGGTGCGGCAGATCGGTGCCGCCACATTGCGCAGAACCTGCTGCTCATCGGCCTCTACCCAGGGCGAACCGACAGCACCCGTGACGGCGTTGGTGACGGTCAGCTCGGCCACTGTTCCGGTACCGGGCGGCTCCACCACATAAAGCCGGTACTGCGGCTGCTTGCCACCTTGCGCCGGCAGCGTCACCGTGGCCGCATGACCATTGGGCAGGTCGACCACATTGACCTGGGCGCCAACGGCGTTGAAGCAGTGATCCAGCCGTGCGCGCAGCGACCGATAGACGGTCGACGCGTACTGGTCTGTCACCGACGTGTCGCCGGGCCAGTGTGCGATCACCTCCACCGCCGTCCACCCGGAATCATCCGAAGTGACTGTCGAGGAAGCAGATTCGGGCGATTGCGGCAGACTCTCTCCCAGCGAGAAGCAGAGATTCGCTGACCAGAAGGCCGGGCGGTCAACCGAGGTTGCGTTGCGCGACAAGGGAGCCCAGTGTGAGACGTGATCCATGGGGACGTCCCGCGGGTTGATCCACACCGAGTCGGGCACAGGCTTCGGATCCGCCGCGGCCGGAGCCGCGATGCCCAGGCAGGCGATCACAGCGATCGCCGGAATTGCCCGCTGCCACCCGCGCATCGTCACAGAAATCCCTCGCTAGCAGGAGCCCTTGCACAGCGGCTGGGCAAGTGCGCGCAGAACCGTCGCGTCATCGACGGGCTTCCATGGCGAGGGCTCGCGGCCGGTGCGGGGCACGGTGACCGCAAGCTCGGAAACGGTGCCCGACTCCGGCGGAACCACGTTGTAGATGTGCACCTCGCTGGTGGGGTTATCGCGCTCCTTGCCGATCAGCAGGGTCGCCGCAAAGCCGTACCACGAGGGTGCCGGGCGCAGGTCGACGCTGATGACGTCGCCTACTCCCGGGCAGTAGTTGAGCTGAGATCGAATACCACTCTGGAAGGCCGCGGCCCCATCGGTATTTCCTTCGGGCCATTGTCCCGCCGCCTGCACCACGGATGCCGCGACGCCCGACGCGGCCTGGGTGGCGATGGCCGAGGCCGGCGGAAGGACGTCCGACGACGGGGCGCCACAGAGCCGCATGCTGAGGAAGGAAGCCCTGCCGGTTGCGGTCGGGTTGGCCGCTGACCAGTGGTATTCGCTGTTCATGGGGATCTCACCGGGGCTGATCCACACGCCCGCGGGCACCGGCCTGGGGGCGGGCCCGGCCGGATTGGGGGTGGGCTCCGCCACTGCCGTCGCCGTGCCGAATCCGGCCATCAGGATTACGGTCGCGGCAGACAGGCGCATCATCATCTGCTCAGTATGCCGGGCGCTCGTACGCAGACAACTGGGTGAGTATGCCTTCGGCACTGCGGGCAGCCGCTAAACACAGCCGGGTGGTGAACGGATCGTTGAGTGGATACGCGGCCCGCGCGCGCCAGCGTCCCACCGCGTCCAGGGCGGCACGCCGCGGATCCGGGCGGGTCTCGTCCAGACCCAGGCGGGCGGCCGGTTCCGTGCCGGAGGCTCCCAGCAGTCTGCGGATGAGCACCGTCTCGTGTTCGGTGAGCGTGGTGGTTCGGGACGACAACTCTGCCAACAGCCGTAGCTCGTCGAAGGCGTGAGTGTCAGCGAGCAGGGGGTCGATGTCGTCGATCACCGGGCGGCCGCCCTGGACGGGGTAGGACGTCAGCACCTGACGGGCCGAGAGCAGCGCGGTATGAGATTTCAGGATGCCCGCGCGCTGACCGAATTGGTTGGCGATGATGTTGTGCAGTTCCACCAGTCCACTGCGTTCGAGGAGTTCCTCGGCCAGCCCGGTGGCGGTGATCTCGGAGGTGCCCGCGACCCGGATGACGGCCACCGCGATCCGGATACCGAACATCCCGAATCGATGTAGCAGCGCGGCCCGGGTCTGTGGGTCAACGGGAAGCGAATCATCTTCGCGTACAAACCTATCCACGGACAACAGCGCCTTGGCCAGCATCTGCGGATCCACTTCCGCGAGTTTCTGCAGTGCGATGAACTCCGCTTGCCGCAGTGTGCGGGCGGTCAGCGCCAGCAGCCCGGCGACCGGTACCACGGCCTGACAGATCCCGGTGCGTTCCATCTCGCCGGCGAACCGGGCGGACACCTCACGCGCGGAGAGCATCGCGTCGAGGCGGCCCACCCCGATCTCGTCGGCACGCGATACGACGCCAATCACCCCGACAGCTCCCCCACGCTCGCCGCCGACAAGCTTGCCGATCTGGGTGAGCAGGCCGATATCGGCGGC
Organism: Mycobacteroides sp. H001; assembly: GCF_001440005.1. NCBI lineage: Bacteria > Bacillati > Actinomycetota > Actinomycetes > Mycobacteriales > Mycobacteriaceae > Mycobacteroides > Mycobacteroides sp. H001. The sequence goes on along the minus strand of NZ_LJYH01000017.1, from coordinate 20,338 downwards.
GTTCAGGCTGCGCAGCAGGAAGATCACCGCATCCACCCGTGGCACTCCATCCTCGGGCACCAGCAGCGCGAGACTGCGCTCTGAGACCTCGGTGGACAGCGACGAAGTCCCTGGGGTGTCTATCAGGGTGATCTCATTCAATTCCGGTGCGGGCCAGTGAACGTCGAGGTCTGCCACCGAGGCCGGGTCCAGCCGGTCGAGTTCGAAGGAAAGGCCGCCGTCACGACGGATCGGGATGTCCTGGCGTACGCCGCTGAACAGATTGGCCGTGACCTGCGGAGCGGCGCCGTGACGAAACCACGCCACGATCCGGGTGGCCTCGGTGGCATCCGTGGGTGCAATGTCTTCTCCGACAAGTGCATTGACCAGTGTTGACTTGCCGGCATTGAGAGTTCCGGCGATGGCCACCCGGATCGGTTCGTCGAGCCGGGCAGCAATACGGCTCAGCTCGTCGTGTGGCTCCGCGATCCGCGCGTACCGCGAATCACCCTGGTAGGCGCGCATGGCCTCACCGATGATGGCACGGGCCCGCTCGATGGTGCTCATGCGGACGGACGCAGCCCTTCCAGTCCGTCGATATGCGTGTTGACCTGGCGCAGGATATGCAATTGGCGCTCCACCTCACGGGTGCGCGCATCGCGATCCTCGGCCTCCAGCCGCGCCGATGCGATGGCCGCCTGTAGCGATTCGTTGAGCGAGCGCGTGGTCTGGTTGGCGATATCGCGGAAATGGTCCCGGAGCTGGCGCTGCACCAGACGCAGCCGGTCGCGTGATTCCTTGAGCACCACGAAGGACACGTCGTCGAGGAAGCGGCGGACGTTCGTCTTGGCCTCACCCCGGATGCGCAACATCCGGTTCTCCATGTCTTCGTTGTAGGTCTTCTTTCCCAGCATCGCACCGGCCCCCAACGAGATCAGGTTGAACATCCCGAGCCCTGCGACGGTGGTCAGCATGCCGAACATGATGACACCGCCGTAGGAACCACGCAGCCCGGTGATGGCCTTGTGCCCCAACTTGATCGGCTTGGCTTCCAGCTTCGACAGCGACTTCAGGTCACTCAGATCCGCGCCCATCTCGCTGGCCCGCAGCCGGGGCATCTTCACCGAGTCCATGCCGGCGGTGGCGAACGTCTCGGCCACCTGAGCGGCCAGGTGCATCGCCCGCTGATGTGCCCAGACGAAGTTGTTTCCCACCGAGTTGGCCACGGCCTGCTCGAGTTTGGCGCCGACCTCGGCCCAGTTCTTGGTGGGATCGGTGCGGTCGATCACCTCTTCGGTCCGCTGCAGGATCCGCCGGAATCGTGATTGCAGATCGTGCTCGACATCGGTTGACACATCGGTGATGCCATCACCGAGAACCTGCTGCCACAGTGCGGTATGAGCCAGCGCCTCCTCGGCCTCACGCTTACGGCGTTCCAGGTCTGAGGTGAGCTCGTCGCGGCTCTGCGGATCCTGCAGAGCGCTGAGCTCGGCGTCCAGGGTGAGCGTGAGATGCTCCGATGCCGAACCGATCTCGGCGACCGCCTGCTGTCGCGAGCTGGCCTGATGGTCCGCGATGGCATTGCTGAGGAATGTCACCAATGCGGGGAAGTTGGACTCCGCATTGAGTTCCTTGTCGTTGAGCTGCAACGCGTGCGAACGCAGCGCCGACGACACCGTGATAGCGGGCACGGTGATCTTGGCCTGGTGCAGATGCGCGGAGTTGGCAGCCACCACCTCGCGCCAGTGCGGGTACAGATCCGTCTTGGTGTTGACGATGGCCGCGACGGGGCACAGGTCGAGTGCCTGCTGAATGAAAACCAGTTCGGGTTCGGTGAATTCGGAACTGAGATCGCTCACCATGAGCATGACATCGGCGTCCGGCAGCAGCCCGAGGGTGCTCGACAAGTGCGGCTGACCGAACCCGCCGACGCCGGGCGTATCCACCAGGCACAGACCACTTTTGAGCATCGGGCTGGCAACCTTGATTTCCACCCGCAGCACCTCGCGGCCCTGCGCCTGCGGTGCGCGCTTGAGGTCCTTGCCGATATCGGCCACCGGAATCGGGATGATCTCGGGTTCCCCGGCCAGTCCCCCGCCGTCATATTGCTCGGCGGGAGCCACCACCAGGGCGGCCGAGGGCTGCTCGCCGTAGCTGATAACGGTTGTCACCGAGGTGGTTTCGTCATCGCCCACACGCGCGACCGGCATGTTGAGCAGCGAGTTCACCAGCTGACTCTTGCCCTGCTTGAGCTGTCCTGCCACCACCACGCGCAACGGACGGTCCACCAGAAGGCTGTCCACCCGGTCCAGGCGGTCGATCAGATCGCCCCGATCGTTCTCGCCCGCGATCTTGCGCACATGCCCCAGCAGCTCGTTGACGAGCGCCAGCTGCTGCTGGCCGTCCTGCGCGGTGTCCGACACGGTTCCCTAACCCTTCTGGCTCGAAATTCCTCATTACTGTGCCATTTCTTCTGGCCGGCACAGTTCAATCCGGTATCCATGCCGATGCCCCGCACCATTACTGGTGCGGGGCATCGCGCCCGGGGACTAGTGGTGCTCGGTTCCCGGAAGGGTGGTGTGGTCGGCGGCCGACGCGTGACCCTGGGCCTGTGCCTGGGCCTCGAATCCGGTACCGGCCGCGCCATGCGACCCCAACGAGGAGTTGAACGACTCGTTCATCGAGGAGCTGTGCGAAGCGTTGAGCGGGCTGCTCAGCGAATCGTTGATGGCGCTGCTGTGCGAGTTGCTCACCGCGGTGCTGCTGGATGCGGAGTGCGAGGTGTTCAGCGAGTCGTTGATCGCGTTGGTGTGCGAGTTGCTCAGCGAGGTGCCGGTGTGCGCCTGGTTGTTGGACGCGATGTCGGTGTTCACCTTGTTGTGCGACGCGATATCGGTGTTGGTGCTGGTGCTCGTCTGGTTGTGCGAGCCGATATCGGTCTGTGTCTTCACCTGGTTGTGCGAGGCGATGTCGGTGTGGGTGGTGTTACCCGAGCCGATGTTCGTCGAGCGATCGGTGTTGAACGAATCGTTGATGTTGGTGGTGTTGCGCTGCGAGTGGTCGTCCACGACGGTCACGCTCTTGTCGATACCGGCCGAGCCGTGCCCGCTGACGTTGGTGTAATCGCCGCCGACCCGAGTCTGGCTCTGGTCGACACCAACCTTGCTGCCGTGGTCGGCGTTGATGATGTTGCTATCGCGCACATCGCCGTTGACCGCGGTAGATCCCTTGCCGGAGGCGATGGGACCGGAGTTGCTTCCGCCCACGGCCACCGCGCCGTCGCCGATGGCGTTGGTGTCGCGGTTACCGAACTGCAGGTCGCCGAAGTTCAGGTCCAGTAGCGGGCCACGGTTGAAGCTGTCGACGTTGCCGCTCGGGCTCATGACCTGGTTACCGCTCGCGATCGGGTTGTGGCTCGCGAACTCGGTGTCGTTGTGGCTCATGAAGTCGTTGTTGCGGGGGCTGAAGTTGTCCCGGGGGCTCAGCAGAGACGGCGACAGGATGCTCGGGGCGTCGGGCTGTGCGGCGTAGTAGTTCTGCAGGTTGCCCGACAGGTCGTTCATCGGGTTGCCGGTGTTGACCCACTGCGACTGGTAGCCGTAGTTGGAGGCCACCGATTCGGCGACGACCGGCATGACCGCACCCACCTGTGCGGCGGTGACGGCCGACAGCCCGGCGTTGGCCAGCGAGGTCTGCGGGTCGGCGACGTAGCTTGCGGCCTGCACGGGGTCGCGGAAGAGGTTGAGGATGAAGTCGATGATGGACATTTGAGGTCTCCTTGGGGGATCGGAGTCAACCGGGTCTGTCCGGTCGAACTGAATACAAACCTACGAACCTGCAAGTGCCCTGGAAACGGGAGAACTTCCCCTTCTCCGCCAATCCCCCATGGGGGTCCGCCGCCGTCCCCATTAGGGGATTAGGGGGCTACTAGGGGCCGGGTTCTCCGGTCGCTCATCGCTACACCATCGCCCGGTTCCCGTCGCCGACAACTGAACGGCCACAACGCCCCGAACAGCACAGACGTGCTAAATACTATCGGCCTTAGTATTTATCTACTATCTTTCCTAGTAGTTAAATACTAAGTCGGTTAGTAGATCGAAAGAGGGAAACCGTGCGGCGAAGCGAGAACCGTCAGCGTGATATCTGGATCGCCGGGGCCCTGGGCGTCGTCATCGTCGTGCTGGCCACGTACCTGTTCTTCGATCACAGCGGCAAGAGCACCGCATCGGCCGGCTCACCGGCGGCCACCGCCCACCACAACAGCCTGGCCCGGCTGCACACGAATGATCCGATGGCACTCGGCCCAATCGATGCGCCGGTAGTGCTGGTCGTCTACTCCGATTACCGCTGCCCTTTCTGCGCAAAATTCAGCCGGGATACCGAACCGCAACTCGTCGAGCGGTACGTCAACACCGGGAAGCTGCGCATCGAATGGCGTGATCTCCCGATCTTCGGGGCGCAATCGGTGCAGGCCGCCAAGGCCGGTAGAGCAGCAGCGGAACAAGGCAGGTTCTGGGAGTTCAACCGGACCGTGTATCGACATGCACCGGATCGCGGCCACGCCGAGCTGACTGACGAGGTCCTCCTCGAACGAGCTCGCGAAGCTGGGGTCCCGGATCTGCCGCGATTCCAGGCAGCGGTCGCGGGCGATCGGCTACTGCCTGCCGTACAACAAGATATTCAGGAAGCTGTGGCGATCGGTGCGTCTTCGACGCCCGTCTTCGTGATCAACGACCAGCCTGTGGTGGGCGCGCAGCCCTTGGATGTCTTCGTATCGGTCATCGAGCAGGCTCAGCGGTGATCGATGTCGGGGTCCTCGGCGCCCTGCTCGGTGGTGTGCTGGCGTTGGTCAGCCCGTGCTCGGCGATGCTCCTGCCGTCGTTCTTCGCATACTCCTTTGACCGAGCCGGGCTGCTGCTGCGCAGGACCGGGCTCTTCTACCTGGGCATGCTCATCGTGCTGGTGCCGTTAGGTGCGGGCGTGGGCGCGATCGGCGCGCTACTTACCGAATACCGTTCCCAGGTGACAACGGTCGGAGGCGTGTTGATGATCGCGCTCGGTGTGGCGATCATCGCCGGGTTCGGCTTCCGTATCGGCCCGGCGGCGCGGGTGGCGGCTCGCCTCGACCTGTCCTCGGGCCTGTCGGTGCTGATGCTCGGCACCGTGTACGCGCTCGCGGGATTCTGCTCCGGGCCGATACTCGGGAGTGTGTTGACGGTGGCCGCCATCGGCTCCAGCCCGGTCTATGGCGCTTTACTCATGGCGCTGTACTCACTGGGCATGGCGGCGCCCTTGTTCGTACTGGCATTCGCCTGGGGACGGTTGAGGCTGGCTGACCGACGCTGGGTGCGGGGAACCGAGATCCGGATCGGACGGCTGCGAACCCATTCCACAAACCTCATCTCCGGTGGGATGTTCATCGTGATCGGCATATTCTTTGTGGCCACCGACGGGACGGCTGCACTCGGCGGGATCACCGGCAGCGATACTCAATTCGACATGCAAGCGAGGCTGCAGGACCTGACCTCGCACCTGCCGAACGCGGCCGTCGCGCTCGGGATCGCCTGCGCCGCATTCGCAGTAGTTCTGATGCGTCTGCTGTATCCCCGCACCGCTACGGTGCGCGGCACCCGAGACCAAAGTGACAGAACGAGAGAGGACACCGATGACCGCACCTAGCCAGAAGGAGACAGCGCGTGCGTGACATGTTCGGCCTCGGCGAGCGGGAGTCGACGATCATGGAGGTGCTGTGGTCCGCGGCCGAACCGGTGACTGTCCGTGATGTCCTGGATCGACTGGAGCGCCCCTTGGCGTACACGACAGTCATGACGGTCCTCGACAACCTGCACAACAAAGGGCACGTCACCCGCGAAAAGGTCGGGCGGGCGTTTCGCTACCGGGCGGCGCAAACGCGGGAAGCCGTGGCCGCACAGATGGTCCGGGAAGTCCTGGCCGCCAGCGGCGATGCCGAAGGGGTGCTTTTGCACTTCGCGGGATCTGCCTCCCCCGAGGAATCCACGGTGCTGCGCAGAATCCTCCGCCGGGGCGGCCTGACATGACCGTCGCCCTGGTGTTGATGGCGAGTGCGGCCCTCATTGGTGTCGCCGGACCGGCATGTCTGCGGCCGACCGTGCGTCCCACCCTGCTGCCGGCCGCAGCGCTGGCCGCGTGGCTCGGAGCGCTGATGGCCTTCCTCGTACTCACGGCGTTGTCCGCGATGCTGCTGCTCTTTCCTCACATACTGGATACCCGCGGTGTCACGACGCTGGTGGGCGGATGTCTGAGCGGAACCATCCCGCACTCATCCTTCGGAACCCTTGTTCAGCTTGGGATCTCGCTACTGCCGCTGACCATCCTGGCCCGGGTCGCGTTTGTGGCCGTTCGGGGCCTGCGCGCTGCGCGCCGGCACCGCGCCCGCCACTTCTGGATGCTGCGGGCGGCGACGTGCCGCTCCGGACAAGTCCATTGGATCGATGACCCGCGGCCGATCGCCTACAGCCTCGGGGGTGCTCGCGGGGCGGTGGTCGCCACTCACGGCATCCGCAGCCTCGGCGAAAAGCAGTGCGCGGCAGTGATCGAGCATGAATTGGCACACATTCGCGGCAGGCACCACGTGGCCGTGTTGTGTGCCGATATCGCGGCAGCGGCACTGCCGATACTGCCGTTGATGCGCCGTGCGCCGGGAATGGTGCGGCTGATGGTGGAGCTGGCAGCCGACGATGCGGCAGCGCGGGCCCACGGGCCGCGGACCGTGCACGCCGCGCTGCTGGCCATGAGCAAGTCGGGCATGGCCGTGCGTGGCGCACTGAACATGTCCAGCGAATCGGTGGCGGTGCGACTCATATGGCTGCGAGCCCAGGGACCCACCTGCCGTGCATCGATAGGACGCTACCGACTGATGCTCGGCTTCGCGTTACTTCCCACGGCCCTTGCGGGCGCGGTGTTGGTGGCGCTGTTCAGGGCGTATTGCACGTTCTGAGACCCGGCCGGATCGACGAGGAGAGTTCATGAACATTCAGCGCGCCGGTCAGATCGCGCGTTGGGCCATTCCCACCGGCGCCCGCCTGGTGTTCGGCGTCATCTTCCTGTTGGAGGGGACCCAGAAGATCTTCGGCTGGTGGAGCGGATCACCTACCGGTTCCGGACATCCCGAGCCATTCCTCAACTGGCCGTACTGGTGGGCGGGCGTGTTCGAGCTCGCCCTCGGCGTCCTGCTGACAGTGGGATTGTGGACACGAGTGTCCGCGGTTCTCGCGGCGGGAATGATGGCGTACGCGTACTTCTTCGAGCACCTGCCGGTGCACTGGGAACCCATGCAAAACGGCGGAGCCTTCGCGGCCACATTCTGCTGGGGGTTCCTGCTCCTGGCCCTCGTGGCAGATGACACCCGGCTATCACTCGACCGTGTGCGCGCCCGCAGCGCTGAGAGCTAGAACTGGTCGATTCCGGGATCGTGATCGATTCCGGCCTGATGGCCAAGGTCTCCATGATCGAAGAACGGATCCTGCAGACCCGCATCGCCGGAACCGCCGGCTCCCAGTTCGGAACCGAAATGCTGGGGCTCGAACCCGGCTGCGTCCAACCCGGACGGGGATGCGTGCAACGGAGCCTGGAACTGGTCGATCGCGGCCACCGCACTGTCGGCCGATGGACCGAACTGGTCGGGGACGGTGATCGCGTCCTGACGAACGCTCAGGTCCGATACCGCATTGGTCGCCGCGTGCAGACCCGCATCCAGGCTCGGATCATGCGTGGGCGCGGTGAACGGCGAATCGAACGCCTCGAAGGCACTGGTCGCCGCACCACTTGCCCAGATGTTGTCGGCAGGAATTGCGGTCTGCACCGCATGCGTCAGATCGGTGGCTGCCGGGTTCGCGGCGAACTGCGAGGCCTGTGTTCCCAGGGCGGCCGGTATCGACTCGCTGACCACCGGGATCAGCGCGGAGACATCTGCGGGCTGGACTCCGTCCAGGTGCGCATCGGCAATGACTTGTTCGGGATTGGCCGCGTATTGCGCAGCCATATCCTGGTCACGGACCAGTGCCATGACGAAATCCAACAGGTTATTGCCCATGTCTGCGATGGTAGGAGCCACCGGGAACCTCGGCTACGGGGCGCGACCCGTTTCCCACCAGTGCCCATTGGGGGACGCGCGTTAGGGGATATGTCGTCATTAGGGGGTGTGACGACCGTCATCCCCTACTGTTGGGCTGCGGGGTGAAACGCCACAGCGCCGCAAAACGAACGGATAGGTATGGCCAACGCACTGGGACTGTCGATCGGCGCCACTCAACTGGTCGCGACAGCCGACGACTCGCAGAGCCAACCCGTGGTGCGCAGTTCGATCCTCACCCTGCATGAGGACGGTCCACCCGAGGTTGGAGTACCGAGCCATCCAGATTTGACGCTCACCGGATTCGTCGGCAGAGTCGGCGACCCCGTCGGCATCGTGGCGGCGGACGGATCGGTTCACCGGGCCGAATGGGCACTCACCGAGGCCATGCGCGTGCTGATCGCCGACGCGGCCTCCGCTGCCGAATTCACCGCGCCTCCGGCACTGTCCGCCTCAATTCCCGCGCATTGGAGCCCGCAGACCGTCGCCACGCTCCGGGACGCGATCGACCGCGTTCCCGCCCTCGCTCCGGGCGGCCGGCAGCTCAAGTTGATCCCCGATGCGCGCGCTGCCCTGGAGTCGCTGGCCACGGGACCGGGAGTACCCGACCGCGGTGTCGTGGTGGTGTGCGATCTCGGCGGCTCGGGTACCAGCATCACCCTGGCCGATGCGGCGCGGGGATTCCAGCAGATCGGGCAGACCGTCCGGTTCGTCGAGTTCTCCGGCCAGCAGATTGACCAGATGCTCCTGACGCAGGTCCTCACCGACCTGAACCAGGATCCCGAGGGCACCACGTCGGTCGGCGCGCTGACCAGACTGCGCGATCAGTGCCGGTTGGCCAAGGAGCGGCTCTCCGGCGAGACCGCGACCTCGGTGCCGGTGGCGCTTCCCGGCATCACCACCGACGTTCGGCTCACCCGCGCCGAACTCGAAGACCATCTGCGCGGCCCGCTCTCCAGCTTGATCAACGCCATTCAGGACACCGTGGAACGCAACGGTATTCATCCGGCGAACATCAACGCGGTCGCCTCGGTGGGTGGTGGTGCCAACATTCCTCTTGTCACCCAACAACTTTCCGAGCGGATGCGAGTACCGGTCATCACCGGACCCCAGCCACAGCTCGCGGCCGCCCAGGGCGTGGCCTTACTGGCCACCCGGCCCGATCTGCCGCCGCAAGATGCCACCACGATGCGGCCGGTCGAGCAACCGCCGGGCGATGCCACCATGATGCGCCCGGCGCCCACCGGCACCGGAACCTTTGCCGCTCCGGTGGCTGCGGCCGCCAACGATGCACCGGAATTGGCGTGGTCCCAAGATGATTCGGCCCCCGACCTGGCTCCGCTGCAAGAGACCGGCTACCAGAGCGGATACAGCACCGGATACACCGTCGACCTCGACGACGAGTACCAGGGTCCGGCCGAACCCACCACCGCCCGTCCCGAGCTTCAGTTCAGCCACGAACCGTATGCGGCCGACGACGATTACGACGACTACCCGCCGCTGCCGTGGTACCGCCGGCCGCTGGTGTGGTTCATCGCTGCGGCGGCGGTGGCCGGCATCGCCTTCACCGGAATGATGGTGTCGCTGACCAGCAATGAGTCGCCGGCTCCCGCCCCAACCACACCGAGTGTGAGCGTGGTGCCGAGCACAGGCGATGCCCCGGCCGAGCCGCCCCCGTCGCCCGAACCTCCGCCACCACCGCAGACCCACACCGTGACGCAGTCGGTGCAACCGCCGCCGCCCTCGCCGGAGCCTCCTCCGCCGCCTCCACCGACGACGACAACCACACCTCCGACCACCACGACAACCACCACCACAACGACGACCACGACAACTACCACCCCGCCGACCACCACAACGACACCACCAACCACGACGACCACTCAGCCGCCGACAACAACCACGCAGCCGCCCTCCACGTCCACGTCGCGCCCCATGATCACGATCCCGGGGTTGCCGCCGATCCCGATCGGTCCGCGCAACTGAGCGCCCCTCGGGAAAGCGGAACCTCCGGGACATTCGATGGAATCGCCTCGGCGGTAACGACTATCACGCAGGCGCTGTCCGCGGGCGGCGCGGCGAAGGTGCTCATCAGCGGCACCGCCGGCAGCGGAAAGACGTCGATTCTGGCGCGGGTTCGAGATGTCCTGAGCACCACGGGCTCCGCGCCGGTCAACCATGTCCCGGAGACAACGACCGGAAAAGGCTTGGGTCCATTCGTCATCGACGACGCCGACTCGCTCAGCGGCCCACAGCTCGATACCCTGCGTGCCGTCGTGGAGAACGATCCGACGGCCATCGTGGTGGTGGCCGCGACACCCCGGCGCCAGCCTGCGCTACGTGCACTGTTTCAGTCCTTGGAGCGCGAATCACCCACCATCGCGCTCGGTCCCGTCGACAAGGGTGATATCGCCAGGCTTTCGGCTCGCTCAGCAGCCTTCGCCGATGAGATCGCGACCGCCACCGGCGGAGTGCTGGCTCTGGTGGCGGCGGCCGTCGATCGCCTGGACGGCGCAGATTCACTCGAATCCGCACTGCGTGCGATCGATTCCCGCATCGACGAACAACTGCGCCGCCTCTCGCCGTCGGCCCAGGCCGCCGTGCTGCTGATGTCCCTGGACCCCGGCATCGGGGCCTCAGATATCGCTGCGGCGCTTGCACTTTCCGACGCCGAGGATCTGGTCGACGAGGCTCTGGGAAGCGGGCTGGTGCCCTCCCCTGGTCAGATCGCCTTCGCGGCCAGAGTGCACGGCTGCGCCACACGACTGCTGGGTGCGGCGCGGCACCTCGATCTCGAACGATCGCTGTTGCGCACGCAGCTCGACATCGGTTCGGTGTCCACCGACCTGGCTCTGGCCCTGGTAGCCCACGGATTGCGCGATACGCAGATCCCCGGACTGCTCGCCGAGTGGGCCGCAACCGAATCCGACCCCGTCACCGCGGCGGATCTGTACCGCGCCGCGCTGACCGCGGGCGCCGAGCCGGGCCCGATCAGGGTGCCGCTGGCCGAGTCGCTGGCGCGCGCGGGTGATCTGACCGCGGCGGCCACCCAGGCCGATGAGGTGCTTAACGCCACCGATCCAGGACATCGCGCGGCTGCCGTGCGTATCGCGGCGGCCATCGCGTGCCACAACGGGGACTCCGGTCAGGCGGTCGCGTTGTACGACTGGCTGGGTACCGGCCTGGACGGCCTGACGGCCCTGTCCGCTGCGCCGGTTTTCGTGGGTGTCGGACAGTTGACGAATGCACGGAAAGTCTTGGAAGACAACGTGGGGGCGCCCCCTACGACATCGGCCACCGCGACGCGCAATGCCGCCCAGGGGGTCATCGCGTCGGTTGAGGGCCGTGGCCACGAGGCGCTGTCCCTGCTCGGTCAGGCCGTCACGCAGCAGCCGTCGTCGTCTTCCTTCACCCCGGACAGCACCGTCGCCCTGGCTGCGTTGACCATGCTGCACAGCGGCGAGACGGCGCGGGCCCGCGGCGTTCTCGCCGGGGCGATCCGTACCGACCTGCCCCACGACGTGTTCGCGGTGCGGCATCGCCTGCTCGCCGCCTGGATTGCCATGCTGTCCGGTGATCTGACCGGCGCCGCGCAATGGCTGCCTGAGGCCGACGCCGAGTTCTCCCGGCGCGATCGCCTGTTCGCCGAATCGCTACGGACCGGCATCGCCCGGCGCCACGGCGACACCGGTCCGCTACGCCAGCACTGGCAGGCCGCTATGGATGCGTTGTCGGCGTATTCGATCGACCTCTACACATTGCTTCCGGTTGGCGAGCTCTGGGTGGCGGCGGCACGGCTGCGCACCCTGGATGCCGTCACGCATCATGTCGACCGCGCATTCGCGATTCTGGCGCAGCTCGGCGATCCCATCGCCTGGTCTGCCCCCTTGCGATGGGCAGGCGTGCATGCCGCGATCCTGACCAACTCTCCGGAGAATCTCGCCCCGCACGGGCAGGCGCTCGCCGCGGCCGCGGGAGTCAGCCCGTATGCGCGCACCCTGGCGACGGCCGGGCGCACGTGGCTGCGGGTGCTCGCCAACCAGGTGGACGGCGCCGAGGTCGATGGCGCCGCCCGGATGCTGGCCGATACCGGCCTCGGCTGGGATGCGACCCGCTTGGCCAGCCAGGCCGCGCTGCACGCGAACGACCCGAAGGTGGCCGCCGCGATGCTCGCGCTGGCCCGCGATCTGCGGACGCCGTCGGCCAATACTGACGGTCCCGACCCGGCCGCGGCGCCGTCCTCGGCCGCCGACTCGCCAACATCCACACGTCTGTCGGATCGCGAGCGCGAGGTCGCCGAGCTGCTGCTACGCGGCCTTCCCTATCGCGATATCGGTGCGCAGCTGTTCATTTCGGCGAAGACCGTCGAGCATCACGTCGCCCGTATTCGCCGTCGCCTCGGGGCGGAATCGCGCTCTGACATGTTCTCGATGTTGCGGTCGATCCTGACCCCATAAATGCGACAAAGTTCACCCTGTACGGCGGGTTAGGTAAGCCTGACTAGGACTTTCGACCCTGTCAATGCGACGATGACCTCGCATCTGACACAAGTTACCCGCGAGTAACATTACACTTGTTACTGACGAGTAACTTCTCGGGACCGGGAGGTCAGCACCACCGTGAGTACCGCGACGATCATTCTCGGAATCATCGGCGTTACCTTCAGCCTGGTTGCCTGGGGCTCATTCTTCGGCGGCGTGGTGAAGATGATCCGCGTCATCCTCTCCGGACAGCCGGACGGCACCCGCTGGCGTCCGATCGTCCCACGCGTCAAGACGCTCATCGTCGAGGTTGTCGCACACACCCGGATGAACAAATTCCGCACCGTGGGCTGGGCGCACTGGCTGGTGATGGTCGGCTTCCTGGGCGGCTTCCCGCTGTACTTCGAGTCCTACGGCCAGACCTTCAATCCGGAGTTTCACTGGCCGATCATCGGTGACACGTTCCTCTGGCACCTGTGGGACGAGATTCTCGGTATCGGCACGGTCATCGGCATCGTGACGCTGATCGTCATCCGGCAGCTCAATCACCCCCGCAAGCCCGAACGGCTGTCCCGCTTCGGCGGCTCCAGCTTCATCGCGGCGTACACCATCGAATCGATCGTGCTGGTCGAGGGCCTGGGCATGGTGCTGGTGAAGTCCGGCAAGATCGCCACCTTCGGCGGCGGACACGTGTCATCGGACTTCTTCACCATGAACGTCGCGCAGCTGCTGCCCGAGAGCCCGTTGATGGTCTCCATCTTCGCCTTCATCAAGATGGTGTCCGGCGGCATGTTCCTGCTTCTGGTCGGGCGCAAGCTCGTCTGGGGTGTGGCCTGGCACCGGTTCGCAGCCTTCTTCAACATCTACTTCAAGCGCAACGCAGACGGCAGCGTCGCGCTGGGCGCGGCCAAGCCGATGATGTCCGGCGGCAAGGTCCTGGAAATGGAGAGCGCCGATCCGGACGTCGACGCCTTCGGCGCCGGCAAGGTCGAGGACTTCAGCTGGAAAGACCTGCTGGACATCACGACGTGCACCGAGTGCGGTCGCTGCCAGAGCCAGTGCCCCGCCTGGAACACCGGTAAGCCGCTGTCCCCCAAGCTGCTGATCACCTCGCTGCGCGACCACACCTACGCCAAGGCGCCCTACCTGCTGGCCGGTGAGGACAAGTCCAAGCTGAGTGAGGCCGAGGTCGCCGAGGGCGAGCGTCAGCTGGTCGGCGGCGAGGGTGCCGTCATCGACCACGAGGTGCTGTGGAGCTGCACCACCTGTGGTGCCTGTGTCGAACAGTGCCCCGTCGACATCGAGCACGTCGACCACATCATCGACATGCGCCGCTACCAGGTGCTCATCGAATCGGAGTTCCCCGGAGAGCTCGCGGGCCTGTTCAAGAACCTGGAGAACAAGGGCAACCCCTGGGGCCAGAACTCCAAGGATCGTCTCAACTGGATCGAAGAGGTCGACTTCGACGTCCCGGTGTTCGGCCAGGACGTGGACAGCTTCGCCGACTTCGAGTACCTGTTCTGGGTGGGTTGCGCGGGTGCCTACGAGGACCGCGCGAAGAAGACCACCAAGGCCGTCGCCGAGCTGCTCGCGCTCGCCGGAACCAAGTTCCTGGTGCTGGGCGCCGACGAGACCTGCACGGGTGACTCCGCCCGCCGCGCCGGTAACGAGTTCCTGTTCCAGCAGCTGGCCATGCAGAACATCGAGCTGCTCAATTCGGTGTTCGAGGGCGTGGAGCACAAGCAGCGCAAGATCGTGGTGACCTGCGCGCACTGCTTCAACGCACTCGGCAACGAATACCCACAGGTCGGTGGTGACTACCAGGTGGTGCACCACACGCAGCTGCTGAACCGCCTGGTGCGCGATAAGAAGCTGGTTCCCGTCGCACCGGTTTCACAAGACGTCACCTACCACGACCCGTGCTACCTGGGCCGTCACAACAAGGTGTACACCGCGCCGCGTGAGCTGATCGGCGCCTCGGGTGCCGCACTCACCGAAATGCCAAGGCACGGAGAGCGTTCCATGTGCTGTGGCGCCGGTGGCGCCCGCATGTGGATGGAAGAGCAGCTGGGTAAGCGCATCAATATCGACCGCGTCGACGAGGCCCTTGCCACACCGGCGTCCAAGATCGCGACGGGCTGCCCGTTCTGCCGCGTGATGCTGACCGACGGTGTGACCGCCCGCGACGATTCCGCTGCCGTGGAGGTCGTCGACGTCGCGCAGTTGCTGCTCGAATCCGTGGGCCGTACCGATGACGTCCGGAAGGCATTGCCCGCCAAGGGCACTGCCGCTGCCGCGGCGGCCGAGAAGGCCGCCACCCAGGCCGCGGAGCCCGAACCTGTTGTCGCCGAAGAGGAAGCACCGGCAGCGGAGGCCACAGCGGCAGCGCCTGCGGCCGATGCCAAGCCCGTCAAGGGTCTGGGCATGGCGACCGGGGCCAAGCGCCCCGGAGCCAAGAAGGCGGCTCCCGCCGCTGCCCCAGCAGCGTCTGCGCCCGCACCGACGCCCGAGCCTGAAGCTGAGTCAGAGGCAGAGGCACCTTCCGCGCCCGCAACACCGGCAGCTCCCGCAACTCCAGAGCCTCCCGTCAAGGGTCTCGGCATTGCCGCCGGTGCACGGCGTCCCGGCGCCAAGAAAGCGGCCCCTGCCGCGGCTAGTCCCGCAGCAGAACCTGAGCAGCCCGCGGCCACGCCGGAACCTGTCGCACCGGCCGAAGCCGAGCCTGCGGAAGAGGCTGTGGAAGAGACCACCGAGGCCCGCACGGCCCCGGAACCACCGGTGAAGGGCCTGGGTATGGCCCCGGGAGCACGCCGTCCAGGCCGCCGAAATTAGATATTGGCTGGACAGCAATGCCACCATTGAGACCGTGAGTACCGATAACTTGCCGACTGACGTGCCCCCGCGCGTGCCCGGTCTTTCCCCGCGGCAGCATCAACGGGTCTTTGCTCAGTCCACCAAGCTGCAAGACGTCCTGTACGAAATCAGGGGTCCGGTACACGCTCACGCCGCCCGGCTGGAGGCCGAGGGGCACCGCATCCTCAAGCTCAATATCGGCAACCCGGCACCGTTCGGTTTCGAGGCGCCCGATGTCATCATGCGCGACATCATCCAGGCGCTGCCCTATGCGCAGGGGTACTCCGACTCCAAGGGCATCCTGCCCGCGCGGCGCGCGGTGGTGACTCGCTACGAACTGGTCGAGGGATTCCCGTACCTGGACGTGGACGACGTCTACCTGGGCAACGGGGTTTCCGAGCTCATCACCATGACCACCCAGGCGCTGCTCGACAACGGCGATCAGGTGCTCATCCCCGCGCCCGACTATCCGCTGTGGACCGCCGCGACCTCGCTGGCCGGCGGCACCGCGGTGCATTACCTGTGCGACGAGACCAACGGCTGGATGCCGGACATCGAGGATCTGGAATCCAAGATCACCGAGCGCACCAAGGCCCTGGTCATCATCAATCCGAACAACCCCACCGGCGCGGTGTACACGCGCGAAATCCTCACCAAGATGGTGGAACTGGCGCGCAAGCATCAACTGCTGCTGCTGGCCGACGAGATCTACGACAAGATCCTCTACGACGACGCCGAGCACATCAGCGTGGCATCGCTGGCCCCGGACCTGTTGTGTTTCACCTTCAATGGCCTGTCCAAGGCCTACCGGGTGGCAGGCTACCGATCGGCATGGCTGGCCATCACCGGCCCCAAGGATCACGCCGCCAGCCTGCTGGAAGGCGTCAACCTGCTGGCCAATATGCGCCTGTGCCCGAATGTTCCTGCGCAGCATGCGATTCAGGTTGCCCTCGGCGGGCATCAAAGCATCGACGACCTGGTGCTGCCGGGCGGTCGGCTCCTGGAGCAACGCGATGTGGCGTGGACCAAGCTCAACGAGATTCCCGGCGTCTCCTGCGTGAAGCCGAAGGGTGCGCTGTACGCCTTCCCGCGGCTGGACCCCGAAGTGCACGAGATCCACGACGACGACCAGCTGGTCCTGGATCTGCTGCTCAACGAGAAGATCCTGCTCACGCAGGGCACGGGCTTCAATTGGCCTGAGCCCGATCATCTTCGGATCGTCACGCTGCCGTGGGCCCGCGACCTTGCGGTCGCTATCGAGCGGCTCGGTAACTTCCTGGTGAGCTACCGCCAGTAAGCGCATTCGAACCCGGCAAACCGATCAAGGGCGCTTCCTCCAACAAAAGCGTATTAGAAGGAATTGCTAGCAATTTAGTTGAATACGGCGACTGTTTATAGACATTATGAACATTCACCGTATGTCGAATCGCGCCCAGGGGTAGGTATTGCGCACAAGCACTCCGGTTGATAACTTTCGTCCGCGCGAGTGAATAGGGTTTTTCACAGCGTTTCATGCGGTGGGAGAATTACTCAGGGCGGCGGCTATGGCTGACGAATACTTTCAATATTTTCTGACTAAGCTCCCGCTGTCAGCGGTCGGTCCTGCCTGTACTGCCGAACATGTCAACACCTATAAGGGCCTGGTTCCCGATGCTCTGATCTCCTATTGGCAAGAGTTCGGGTTCTCCGGTTTCGGTGACGGAATCGTGTGGTTTGTCGACCCCATCGAGTGGAAAGCCACCGCCGAACTCCTACTCGACGGCCTCCGGCATCCGCAACTACCTGAAGATGCGCAGTTCATCCCCATCGCCCGCAGCGCCTTCGGCAAGGTCTGGTTCTGGACACCCGGCTACGGCATCACTCTCATCCTCGAGCCGGCTGACGGAACAGCCTTCCCTCGCGCCCTGCAGGCTAGTCGTCCCAACAGCGATCTCGATTCAGCAGTTCAAGCATTCTTCTCCGGAGGCGCAAAGAAGGATAGGTTCGATTTTCTGGACAATAGTGAGGAGTACATGTTTGATCGTGTCTCCAAGCGTCTCGGGCCACTGCAGTTCGATCAGGTGTATGGATTCGCCCCCGGCATCGTGCTCGGCGGGCCGGTTGTGCCGGAAAACACCCACCTGTTTGAGATTCACGCGCACATGGCGTTACTGCGTGCCGCGATAGCCGATAGGGAGGCGTTCGTGGCCTGGTTGAAAACCCAGGATCCCGATGCGCCAGTGAGTATCAAAGCCTTCTGGGCGGACTCGGCTAGCACATCAGCAACCCCCAAACCGATAAACGGTGGCTGGCGTACGTATTAGCCCCGTGCTATCACCGAGCAGGCCGATGAGGAACACGTAATGGAGTTGGTGAATGCCTTCCATGACGGTGCTGTCATCGACCTCGATGAAGATGATTTTCTTCGTCTGTTCGATGCGCTCCAAAACGCCACCGTCGCAGGCTCAGCGCCCCGAGGCCCGAGCCGAGGTGTTGGACATGCTTCAACTGTTTTCCATCTCATCGACTGGCTAATGGTGAACTGCCCCGGTCCGGCCTTCTTTGATCGTGGCTTCAGCGTGCATGAGGCTTCCGCCAGACTCTGTGCTGCCAACGTGGCAGAACAACGATTGGCGGTCAGGATCGATCGTCCCGACACGTCTACAGTGCGGGCACTGTTCAGCGCAGAAGCGCTTACCAATCTCGCCGCGGCTACTGACGCCCTGCTCGATGCGTTTGATGCCGCCAAACCCGCGAAATGGAAACCGGTAGGTAAGCCCCGGCGCCGGATGCCCTGGCGAAAGCATGGGTCACTGGCGGCAGAATCCACTACACCGCAACACTATCCGCGTCGCACGTCCGCAGGCACATTGCCTTCTTGGGAACTGATCTCCATGAAGCGGATTCAAGAAAAGCTGAATCTAGTAGATGCTCAGCTCGTACGTACGCAACATTTTTCACCCAACACCATGCAAATCAGCATGTCATCGGCCAGCAAGCCGAAATGGTGGAGGCGACTATTCCGTAAAGGATGATGTCCCGCGCCAGTCAGGCGTGGGCTAGTTCTTCCACGCGCTTGCCCAGGCAGAACACCCGCCATCCGGCGTTGACCCATTTCGCGGCGTCCAGGCAATTGCGCCCGTCCACAATGACTTTGGTGCGCACAACCTTGGCCAGCTCGTCCGGGTCGAAGTCGACGAACTCCTGCCATTCGGTGAGCAGCAGCACGGCGTCGGCACGATCGGCGGCCTCCACTACCGAGGTGGCGTAGTTCAGCGTCGGGAACAGGCGGCGCGAATTCTCCAGGGCCTTGGGGTCATACACGTTGACCGCGGCGCCATTGAGCTGCAGCAGCCCCGCGACATTGAGCGCGGGCGAGTCGCGGACGTCATCGGACTCAGGTTTGAAGGCCGCACCCAGCACCGCGATGTTGGCGCCCAGCAGCGATCCGCCGCAGGCCTTGGTGGCAAGCTCCACCATCCGGGTGCGCCGGCGCATGTTGATGCTGTCGACCTCACGTAGGAAGGTCAGGGCGTGGCTGGCGCCCAGCTCACCCGCGCGGGCCATGAAGGCCCGGATGTCCTTGGGCAGGCATCCGCCGCCGAAACCCAAGCCCGCATTGAGGAATCGCCGCCCGATGCGCGGGTCGTACCCCAGCGCATCGGCCAGTGTGGTCACGTCGGCACCCACCGCCTCGCACACCTCGGAGATGGCGTTGATGAACGAGATCTTGGTCGCCAGGAATGCGTTGGCCGAAACCTTCACCAGTTCGGCGGTTTCCAGATCGGTCACCAGGAAGGGAACTTCCTCGTCGAGGATCGGTCCGTACAGTTCGCGGACCAGCTTCTCGGCACGGTCCGAATTCTGCTGCACCCCGAGCACGATGCGATCCGGGTGCAGGGTGTCCTTGACGGCATAGCCTTCGCGCAGGAACTCGGGGTTCCAGGCCACCTCGACGTCAACGCCTTCGGCCGCGAATCCGGCTGCCCGCTGACCAAGTTCGCGTGCGGTGCCCACCGGGACGGTCGACTTGCCGATGATGACCGCCGACTGGGTCAGCAGCGGAACCAGGGTGTCGATCACCGAGTGGACGTGACTCAGGTCCGCGCCGTATTCACCCTTCTTCTGCGGCGTACCGACGCCCAGAAAATGCACGTCGGCGAATTCCGCAGCCTCGGCATAGCTGGTGGTGAAACGCAGCCGACCCGATGCGATGTTGCTCTGCAATATCTTTCGAAGGCCGGGCTCGTAGAACGGGATGTCGCCGCCAGAGAGTTTGGCGACCTTACCTGGGTCGATGTCAATGCCGAGCACCTCGTGGCCAAGCTCGGCCATGCAGGCTGCATGGGTGGCGCCGAGGTATCCGGTTCCGAAAACGGTGCATCTCATACTGCCTATATAGGCCTCCAGGGTTAGCAACCTGGATACGCCGCACCATCGGTGTCCTAACGCCGGATGTACGGCGAAAAGCACTGTGAATTACGGATTAATGGCCGCCAAACTGCCAGGGAAAACCCGAGTTGGAGCCGCCGCCGGATCCGCCGCCCGATCCACCTCCGTGGGAGCCGCCGCCGTCGCCCCAACTACCGCGACCGGATCCGCTGTCGGAACCACCGCGTGAGCCGCCACGGGACCCGCCGTCGGAGTTTCCACCGCCAATGGGAGGAAGGCCCGGAATCGAGATGATGGGCGGCTGCTGCGTCTGAGCGGGCGGTGTCCACGTCGGGGTGTACTCCGGCGGCGTATAGGTCGGCCGGTTACGCGGGGGTGCCCACCACGGATTCTCTTGGCGCCGCGGCTGCTCCCATACGGGCGGGAACAACGGAATCGGCACCGGCACGATGGCCGGTGGGGGTGCTACCGGCGCGGGTTCCTCGGGGGCTGGTGCTGCCGGTGGCGGGGGCGCCTCTGGCGCGGGTGCCGGGGCCTGGGG
>NZ_LJYH01000016.1:0-40598 GCF_001440005.1 Mycobacteroides sp. H001 | reverse complement strand
CGGGCTAGGGCACGCTGCACGGGCACAGGTCGGCTGCTGCCTGTGCCGGAGAACATCAGCACGGTGGTCAGCAGGTCACCGGCATCAGAGGTGCGTCCGCACGGCCGCTGCATGGACCTTGATGCACTCCACCGGAGACGTGTCGGCCATACCCGTTCGGCAGCACCTGCACTCCGCCGGGTCTACCGCCATACCTGGCCTGCATCGGCGAACCCAACGCTTCGGAGAGTTCCGTTTGATCAGGCAGCACTCTCGTGGGCGCCTGGGTGGATCAGGGGCGGTGCAGGCTTGATCGCCCAAACGTGAGATCCCACCGACAATCTCAGCTGTCAAGTCAGTTGTTGGCGTTCATCGCCGCACTAGTTCACGCGGCCGAGCAACGGTCAATCTTCGACGAGATCACCGACGGCGATTCCCAGCGCGTCGGCGATGTCGAACAGGCGCTCATAGAGCAGGCCCCTTCGACCGTGTTCGACGTCGATCAACACATTGCGCGTCACCCCTGATTGCAAAGCTAGCCCTTCTTGGGTCAACCCCTTGCGCAATCTGTATTCACGAATCCTGCGGCCGACGTTGGCTCGGGTCTGTTCCCAACGCGCCACACGCGCAGGGTCGTTCTGGCTGGGTCGGGTAGGCACGCACCTCAGTTATTGCGCGTCCGTACCAAAAGTCTGCCCTACTAGTAGTACATTGCTGCTTCGTGTTCGAAACTGATCCCGACTTTGACCCTGACGAGACCGTGTCCGCACTGGCCCTAGATGTCATTGATGAGCTGCGTATGAAGATGCTCGAATGCCTTCTGGTGCTGCAGACCTTGCCGGAGCAGGCTGACCTCAATTTCGCCGACCTGGCCAACGACATCCTGGCCGCGCACCGCGGCACCTTGGAGGCTTACCAGGCGGCCAGCATCGTGCATCAGGGCGCCGAGCTCGATGAACGATGGGGCAACGGGTTATCGCGCCCTAAGGCAATCTTCGCCCGGCACAACGCCGCGGTACGCCGTGGCGCCACCAAGGTGCTGCCGGTTCCGGCGCTGTGCGACCGGTTGGAGCGTCATCTGTACCAGCTGCCCAGACCCGATCGCACTCAAACCGTTGCCGGACAACGCCCCAGGTGCTCGGCGATGGTCAAGACGACCGGCGAGGACTGTACCAATTCGGCGATCTACCTAGGTTCGGGAATGTTCGGGGCTCACTGCTATTTGCATGCAACAGCCGAGGAGCGTGAGCAATACCGGGTGCACCACGAAAAGAACGATGCGCGCCAAGCGCGTTCCCACAACGATCTACGCAACCTTCAGCGAGCCGTTGGCGAGAAGATCGCAGCCCACTGGATATCCACCCGGGAACAACGTGCCCAATGGGTCAACGACATCGTGCCCAACTAGTGGCGCACCAAAGATGTTTACGCACTGTGCATCCCGTGCGCTGTGAGCCCGGCCCCGACGCCGTGTGGCCTGGGTGTGAAGGTATACGAATGCCATTGCGGCCGCGATGCCGAGGAAGGGCACCGCTGGGCGCAATCTGCACCCGGCAGCCGTTCTGCGAAAGCAATGCGGCCTGGAACTCTCATCACAATTTCGGGATGGCCCTGGCGCCCATGAACGGATCTACCGCTCAGAATTGAGCTGACCGCCGGCCGCAGCGCAGACCGCGACATCCGCAGGCATCCCCGGCCCGTTAGGACGAATGATTGATGCAGGTTCATTAATCAAATTCCGGATGGCTGAACGGGCCCGGGTTCATCTGCGGTCTCGCGGCGCTGAGGCAAGACAAGTGAATTTGCCAAACAATTCTCAGAGTTTGGCGACCGCATGGTGTCGGACTCATTTGCGATAGTGGAAGCTGTGGATGTTGTCAATACGGTGGATCCCGATCCATTCGGGACGCGGGTAGCGGTCTATACCGACCGTGACATGCTGCCGGTAGCTCTGCAGGCCGCAGCGCGCAGCAACATCGCTGTCATCATCCGTGACCGATCAGAGGCCCGGCACATCCGTCAAACCCTCGCAGAGCAGCGGCGGGTCACGGTTGTGGTCGACCCCGGGCACTGGCGCCACAAGCAGGGCACCGCTCGCCGACCGCTGGAGCTTCCCGCCTCGGGGCTTCTGGATCGGCCCAGCGCCCGATCAGGGCACATTGATCTGAGTTCCTGGGCGCCGAACTATCTGGACAGTTCAGGAGCTGATGCGGTGTTCACCCCTTCGCGGTTCGTGGCCGCCGAGGACTGGGGCACCCTACGGGCACTGCGTCGAAGGTTGCTTCAGACAGAGCCCTCTGACCGTGTGGTCGGATTGATTCCGACACATGCGCGCATGCTCAATGCGTCGGTGGTCTCACAGTTCCTCACCGAGCTGGAGCCGTTGGCGCATATGCCGTTGGGGTTTGTGTTCGCCGGCGACCGGGAGGCTCTTGCTAAGAGCAATCGAGTCACCGGCTTGCAGAGGGTCCTGCGCGAGCATCCAGGAGCGTGGTTGTTAGGTGTGGATGCGCTGATTGCCACCGATGCACTGTGTGCGGGAGCCGCGATGGCTGGAATCGGCATCCGTTCGGGGATGCGCTGGCCCGCAGCGCCTGGGGACGAGAACACCGGCTTCGCCCGCGGCGGTGTCCCGGGCCGTTTTCATCTGGACTTGCTGACCTACCGCAATCCGCTGACCTACGGCGACTGGTACTTCGACTCGGTGCCCTCTTCGTGCCGTATCTGCGGCAAGCAGCCACACAAGTATGTGCCACATCCCCAGGCCCACAACGAAATCCATGAGCACAACGTGCACGGGGCGGCGGCGTGGTGCCAGGAGCTACTGCAAGTTCATGTCGACAAGCGCTTGGATTGGCTCAGCCGAGAACGCGTCGAAGCCGCCGATCGCTATCACGAGCTCAACCACTCACGCGCCGCGGTCATCATCGATCCCACACTGGTGGCCCTGGTCAAGCGGGATAACCCTGGCTGGCGCGCTCCGGTTGTTTTTGCATCGTGAGCCAAGCGCGGTAAGCGTATTCATTGGCTTTCCACCGCGCCGGCGTGTAGTAGCGCGGCCGGACGGGCTCGGGCGCGATCAGCTCGATCGCTTCGGTATCAGTGGCCGCCCACACCCCGGTGCCCTGGTAGCGGGCCTCCCAGGCGATCTGATCGAACTGTTCAGGCACGTGATCGAGCACGAGCATCCGCTGAGCCACCCGCGCAAAAGGTGCAACGCCCTTGAGCAGCTTGTGCAGGTGTGAACCCCAGAGCACAACGGCGGCGATCGTGGTGACGGGTTTGCACCGACGGATGGCCCATCGACCGTCGCGTTCAACCGCTCCGGCAGGTACGCGATCTAGGCACCACTGCTCGTCGCTGGTGAGGGTGTCGGCTGCGACCGGCTCATCCAAGGGCAGGTTCATCAGCATGTCCAAGTGCCACAGCTGGGTAATTGCCTTGAGCCCGGTGCGCTGACGGCGGTCGTGTTCGGCCCAGTCGATACGCACAAACGCATCGCCGCGCCCCCCGGTGATGCGGGCGCCGTCAGGAACATAGATCGACGGTTCTCCGTCAAGCAGGCTACCCATTGCGCCAACGACCCGCTCACAGCGCACTGAACTATCGAATCGCGCCACCACATGGCACATATTACGGGATTTTGCGCCAATATATAACGAATCAATATCCCAACAGCCATATTTTGTCCCACCATAGCCCAAATTGGCGCATTCACTTTATCGTTGACTCATGGTGCCCGAGACCGCCGCCCCTGGTCCCGAGTGGCTCGATGCCAACGCCATCGCGGCCCGCACAGGGGGCCGGCGACAACCGAACACCGTCCGCAGCTGGTGGGACAAATGGGAACGGCAGCAAGAAGGTGGCCTCGCGTTCGAGGTGTTTCCCAGCCTCGGTACAAAATCCAACAAGCGCTCACATCGCGATGTGGTCGATGCATATCTGCGGCGGCGAAACTTCGCCGTACGCCCTCCAACAGAGGACAGCTTCGACCGCGGTGGACGAGCATCATCTGGTGACGGCAGCTCCGATGGCCCGGCCGGTCAGCCACGACTGGCTGACGTACTCGATGCGTTGATATCGGTCAAAGCCGCCGCCGACGCGGCGATGGATGCGGTAATCGGTGAAGCCGAGGCCGCCGCGCAGCAAGCGCAGGCATTCGCGCAGCAGGCACATACCCGCATGCAGACCTACAAGAAGCTGCGCACCATGATGCACGGCTACGACATGGCGCTGTCGGTGTTGATCCATCCGTCCGCGCCGCCGCCATCTGATGCGGCGCACTGAGCGGCGCTACACCCGCGCTAGTTGACGCCAGCGTCGTTGTCGATCGGTACGACATAGACCTTGATGCCTGCCGCATTGAGGTCATCGACGGTCCTTACCAGTGTGACTTGACTGAAGCTGTACAGGCTGTCGGGATCGAACGCGTCTTTGCCGGTGGCTGACCGTGCGATGGCGAACACCACCGCCGCGGGTTTGCGCTTGACCAGCTCGGGGTCGCCACCGTTTTTCCTCACAAGTGCGCGGAACTTGGTGCGGGCTTCGTTGTCGTGCAGCAGAGAGTGAGCTGAGTTATGGCCTTGGGCGAATAGATGACTCAGCGGCGCTGAGGCGTTAGCTTTCTTCACATGGATCAAGGCGCCGTCGGGTGCCAGAATGTCACATGTTTCAAACCCACGCCGATTCTGGGTCGTGGTGATCAGTTGCCGGTCAAGTACCCATCCGCCGAGATGTTTGGCGGCGTCAATGTTGTACTGCTCCTCCGATATCATGTTGTCGCCCTGCTGGTTCCATGGCGGCAAAGCCGATTCCCATGTACCACTGAATATTTCACGCACCCGGGTCTGGAGTTGTGCAGCATAGTTGTCATCCATCAGGTACCACAGGCCATCGTGCAGGAAGTATCGGCGGTTATCCACGACATCTTCGAACGCTATCCACTTGCGCAGCGGAATATCTGAGCTGATAGGACTTTGCCCATCGGGATCGCTGAACAGTTGGACCTTGATGTCGGTCAGCGATCCCAGAACGTTCTTGGAATCGATTACTTGCCGGATCACCTCAACGGAGGGGACGCCGTCGTTTGTCGTCTTTACCCCGTGCCCTTTCATGCGGAACGAGGCGGGGGTGCCGTTCTCATTGACACCCTCATACGGCCAGGCGATCCCGACCTGAACACTGCCGGCATCTAGGAGCGCGGCAGCCAAGAGTCTGTCGAGCTTGGCAGCGGTCGGGTTGTCCTTCTTCAGGGCCACAAGTTGCTCCAGAATCTGAAGTTCTTTCAGCGGAGCCTTTTTCAGCGTCTGCTCAATCAAGACAAGGTCTTCGAGAAGAGCGCTGGGACTGTGGGCCAATGGCAGATTCAGTGCATCAGCGCCGCGCACCTTGAAGGGTTTGTCGACGGTTAAACCCTCGATTTGCGCGGTGGCGACCACACGGGTGACCAACTCGCCGAAATCACCGAGACCAAAGCCGCTGAGCTGTGAACCCGACGGAATTGAGGATCGGTCCACTTTGGCGCGACTGTCCATTGTCTTGCTGGTCAACGAATTCAAGCTATCGGCGTGCGCGGTACGTATCGCGATGCGCTGCCCGAAACCCGGATCGACATAGGCTTGATCCAACAGGTGAAACCCCATCCCGTAGGCCACTGCCCACACCGTGATGTGCCCATCGGAGGCGTCCTGGGTATCCGTCTCACCATCTGCATCGGTCTCTACAGCTGCGGGATCGCCAGTGTCGCCAGTTGATGATTCCTTGCCCTTGATCAACAGCACCGCCGCGGCGTTCTGATTGGAAGCAGTCAACGACTGACCGATCAACGTGCCGAGACGATCGGCCCACCGGGCACGTTCGGTTTTCATATGCCCATGTACCAGCAGAGCTTCACGGTCAGCCACCGAGCAGGCAATCTCCGTGAAATTCTCGCGGTCGTTGAGGTACTTCTGACGGATAGCGCTGCGCAGGTCAGTCACATCGGTGAGCCGGTACAGGGTTGTCGCCGTAGCTGAAGGCTTTTTACGTGCCATGCTTCTTCCTCATCTTCATTGGGAGAGCATGCATTACGCGTAACACCCCCGACATTTCCATGCGCCAACCTGTCGACCAGCCACACTGATCGACAGCATCTTGGCAGAGTTCTATCAGACTTCACGGCATCATGATCGCGAATCGTTGTAGCGCACTGCCCAGCAGAACATCACTACGCATGCCCGCTCAGAGACGCATCTATCTAAAGTTTGAGCGCTTCCGCCCTTGCTCAATCCAACGGACGACTTCATCGCCAAACACCCTGAGACCGTGAGCAAGTCAACGAGACGCTCACGTAGATGCGATGAGACACACAGCTCATCAAGTACAGCACTACAGATAACCCTGTAGCTCACGAAATCAAACAGGCCACCAGCAACCGTCGAGGACAGTCGAGTACACCCAACATGTACCTACAGATAACACGGTATCGGCCCAGGCCGCAGGCAGCGGGTACCGCAGCAGATGGGTGTCGGCGCTGCGACGGGCGTCCGCCTCGATCAGCCGGACCGCGTTATCGGCCCACGCGCGGCTCACGTCACTGCGCGGTGGCGCTGGGCAGCCGGTCGCCGGATTCGGCGTCGGTCCCTTGGCCGTCGATGCGCGCAGGCACCAGGGTCAGCAGCGTCGCCTCGGGACGGCAGAAGAACCGCATCGGCGCGAATGGCGATGTGCCGATACCCGCCGACACGTGCAGCTGCATATGCGAACCCCAGCGTGACGGTCCCTTCACCCGGGAACGATCCAGTTCGCAGTTGGTGACGATCGCTCCATAGAACGGCAAGCACAGCTGCCCGCCATGGGTGTGACCGGCCATCACCAACTGGTAGCCGTCCTCGGCGAAGCGGTCGAGTACCCGCGGCTCGGGCGAATGGGTCAGCCCCAGCCGCAGTGTGGCCAGCGGATTCGGCATTCCGGCGATGGTGTCGTAGCGGTCCCGGTGCAGATGCGGGTCATCGACTCCGGCGGCCGCGATCCGCACGCCGCCGACCTCCAGCTCGTGCCGAGTGTGGGTCATATCGTGCCAGCCGCGCTCGGTAAACGCCGCGCGCAGATCCTGCCACGGCAGCGGTTCCCCGTGCTTGCGCTCATCGCTCTTGTACAGATATTTGGCCGGGTTCTTCAGCCGCGGGCCGAAGTAGTCGTTGCTTCCGAAGACGAAAAGTCCTGGGACCGAGAGCAAATCCCCCAGGGCCTGCACGACAGAAGACACCGCCTTGGGGTGCGCCAGGTTGTCGCCGGTATTGATCACCAGGTCCGGCTGCCACTGCGCCAGCTCGCGCAACCAGGCCTGCTTGAGGTGCTGGCCGGGACGCATGTGGATATCACTGATGTGCAGCACCCGTAGCGGGGAGGCTCCGGGGTCGAGTACATCCATCGTCGCTTCGCGGACGGTGAACGCGTTGCGTTCGATGATCGACGCGTACCCGATGCCAAGCGCGGCCGAACCTGCCGAATAAGCGGCCGCTCGCTTGATAACCGTGTTGAACGACGTGTTCATCATCCGAGAGTAACTCCGAAAGCTGAGTGACCCTTGATCACCAGCGCAAAACGTGGCGAATTTCTCGTCGTGAACGGCGTGCGCGAAGACGGGCAGCTAGCTCACGGGGGCGGCGCCAGCACCGGGACGGTGATCGGCGGCAGGCCGGGGATGTTGACGACCGTCGTCGTCATCTCGCCCGGTGGGCCGCCCAGGCCCGGAATGACGATAGGCGGCGGCGCCGGCGGGATGCCGTTACTCAGCAGGATGGTGACGGTCGATCCCGGGATGGTCGTTCCAGATGGGCTGGTGCCGACGACCTCGTTGAACGGCGCGGTGCTGTTCACCACACTGGCTTGGTCGGCAACCTTGAATCCGGCCTTCTTGAGAACGTCACGTGCCTCGGATTCGCGCAGTCCGTTGATACTGGGCACCTTGGAGCCCGGACCTCCGTCGACGTACCGCGGTTCGGTGGGCGGCAGGGCCGTAGGGCCGTAGTTCTCGGCGATCGGTTTCATGGCTTCGAACCAGGCCCTGGCGGGCTCATTTCCGCCGTACAGGTTTCCGTCGCCGCACTTGCGCAGCGGGAAGGAACACAGATCGCCGGGGGACGTCGAGTCGTCGAAGATGTAGCTCGCCGCGGCCAAGTTGTTGGTGAATCCCAGGAAGGCCGAAGACCGGTGCGCTTCAGTGGTTCCCGTCTTACTGGACAACGGCAGGTTCCAGCCGACCGAGCCTGCCGAGCCTGCGGCGGTGCCGCCGGGCTGATCGTCCTTACTCAGCGCGTTCGCGAGGGTGTTGGCGAGCCCGGTGGGTACCGCCTGCTCGCAGGCCTCGGTGGTGGTCGGGACCTCTTTGCCGTGGCGGTCGAAGACCTTGTCGATCGGATTGGGTGGGCACCACTTGCCACCAGAGGCCAAAGTGGCTGCCACATTGGATAGTTCGAGGGCGTTCACCTGGATGGGGCCCAGTGTGAACGAGCCCAGGTTGTACTTCTTGATGTAGTCGGCCAGGCTCTCGTCGCCCTCGGGGTCATAGGGCTTGGCGGTGCCCGCCTGCGCGTAGGAACGCATGCCCAACTTGACGGCCATGTCGACCGCCTTTGATACGCCGATCGACTGAATCAACTTGGCGAACGCGGTGTTCGGCGAAGTGGCCAGGGCGTCGGTGACGCTCATCGGGGAACGGTAGTTACCGACGTTCTTGACGCACCAGGTGTCCTTGGGACAGCCCTTGGTGCCGTCGCTGCTGCCGAGCCCCTTGGCCGAGAAGGTGGGCGGCACATCGAGCACAGTGTTGATGCCCATGCCCATATCCATGGCGGCGGCGACCGTGAAGATCTTGAAGATCGATCCGGCGCCGTCGCCGACGAGGGAGAAGGGCTGCGGCTGCATCGTCTCGTTGGCTGCGCCATCCAGTCCATAAGTGCGACTGGATGCCATGGCCATGATGGGGTGGCTGGTCTGTCCCGGCTTGATGACGCTCATGACATCGGCGACACCGTTGAGACCCGGATCGGCGACGTGGGAGACCGCCTGTTTCACTGAGTTCTGCACATCGGGATCCAGGGTGGTGCGGATGAGATATCCACCCTTCATCACCTGGTCCTTGCTGATACCCGACTTGGCCAGGTAGTCGAGCACGTAGTCACAGAAGAACGCGCGGTCTCCGGCGGCTATGCATCCGCGCGGCAGCTCATTGGGCTGGGGCAGCACACCGAGGGGTTGCGCCCTGGCCGCCACCAGTTCGGCCTTCTTTTCCGGGGCGTTGGCGATCATGGTGTCGAGCACCAGGTTCCGGCGGGCCAGCGCACGTTCGGGGTTGACGTAGGGATTCAGCCCGGAGGTGGACTGCACCATGCCCGCCAGCAGCGCCGCCTGCTGCCAGTTCAGGTCCTTGGCATCGACGCCGAAGTAGGTCTGTGCGGCATCCTGCACCCCGAACGAGTTGTTACCGAAGGACACCAGGTTCAGGTACCGGGTCAGGATCTCCTGCTTGGTAAAGGTGCGGTCCAGCCGCAGCGCCATCCGGATCTCGCGCAGCTTGCGCGCGGGGGTGGTCTCGATGGCGGCCTTGCGTTCGGCGTCGGTCTTGGCCACCACCAGCAGCTGGTAGTTC
Source organism: Mycobacteroides sp. H001 (assembly GCF_001440005.1). Taxonomy (NCBI): domain Bacteria; kingdom Bacillati; phylum Actinomycetota; class Actinomycetes; order Mycobacteriales; family Mycobacteriaceae; genus Mycobacteroides; species Mycobacteroides sp. H001. The sequence goes on along the minus strand of NZ_LJYH01000016.1, from coordinate 30,988 downwards.
TTCACGTACTGCTGCTCGATGGTGGAACCACCGCGGGTGTCCTCGTCACCGGAGGCGTATCCGGCCAGGCCGCCGAGCGTGCCCTTCCAGTCGACACCGTTGTGCGAGGTGAACCGCTTGTCCTCGATGGACAGCAGGGCCAGCTTGATGGTGTCGGCGATCTGATCGGCGGGCACCTCGAATCGCCGCTGCGTGTAGAGGTAGGCGATCTTGTTGCCCTTGGCGTCTTCCACGGTGGTGACCGCGGGTACCTCACCCTCGAGCAGCTGGGTGGACCCATTGGCCACCACATCGGAGGCGCGGTTGGACGCCAACCCGAAGCCGCCCGCGAGGGGGAACATCAATCCGGCCAGGATGACCGCCGCGATAAGCCCGCATCCCGCGAGCTTCGCGAGGGTCACCGACTCGGGCGGGCGTTCTGGCATAGGCACAGGGTACGTGGCCTCCCCAGAGGTGTCTGCCGGTAGTTGATCGGTAACGCCGGGCCCCGGCGGGGCGATGAAAAAGACGTTGTCGGCACAACCGTCCCAAAAAATTCGGATCAGGTGTTGCGTTGAAGATCTCTGACCACTAACTTGATCTCACGGTGTGATTCAAGTTACACACCAAGCGGAGTGTGGCCCACGCCTCTTATGGGCCGCTAGTTACAGAAGGGATTGCCAGTGTCAGCTTCACGGCCAGCCATGAGTGCGTTGCATACGGCGGTATCAATCGATGGTGGAGAAGCGCGCATTGCCTGGGTTTCACAGGCCAGATGCAGACAAGGCGACCCTGACGAGTTGTTCGTCCGCGGGGCAGCGCAGCGCAAGGCAGCAGTGATCTGCCGGCACTGCCCGGTCATGATGGAATGCGGCGCCGACGCGCTGGACAACCGCGTGGAGTTCGGTGTGTGGGGCGGACTGACCGAACGGCAGCGTCGCGCGATGCTCAAGGCTCACCCCGAGGTGGATTCCTGGGCCGACTTCTTCGCCGCGCAGCGCAAGCACAAGAGCGCGGTCTAACTAGTTCTTTTCGTCGAGTGTCGGATTCTCGGGTTGTTCTCCTGAACTTCCGCCCGAGAAGTCGACACTCGACGTGTATCTGGGGTTAAGAGGCGACGCCGGTGATCTGATCGGCGATCGCGCGCAGCGCATCCACGTCGGACACGTCGAACGGGAGTGAAGGCACCCCGACGATCGGAACCGTGGGATTGGCGCTCGTAAACCGCGACAGCAGCCGGATCTCCCGCTTGGCGGTGGCCGCGCGCTCGGCATGAACCCGCAGCACCGCCGCCGGCAGGCTGTACTCGCCCGACTCTTCGAGGTTGTCCGCGACATCGACGGCGCGCTCGACGGTCAGGGTCGACAGCGTGGGATGAGTGCGGTTGAGGATGAGGCCGGCCAGCGGCATGCCCTCCTGGGTCAGCCGCTCGACGAAGAAGGTGGCCTCACGCAACGCATCGGGTTCGGCGGCCGACACCACGACGAACTGGGTGCTGCGTCGACGCAGCAGCTCATAGGTGCGGTCAGCCTTCTCGCGGAATCCTCCGAACGTGGAGTCCAGAGATTGCACGAACATTGAAGCATCGGAAAGTAATTGCGATCCGAGGACCGTCGACAGCGCTTTCATCGCCAGTCCGACGGCTCCCGTGACGATCCGGCCCAAGCCGCGGCTGGAGCCCAGCAGCATCTTCCAGAGACGTCCATCCATGAAGCTGCCCAACCGCTTTGGTGCGTCCAGGAAGTCCAGTGCGTTACGTGACGGCGGGGTATCCACCACGATCAGATCCCATTTGTCTTCATGGAGAAGCTGTCCGAGCTTCTCCATGGCCATGTACTCCTGTGTGCCCGACATGGAGGTGGCGACGGTCTGATAGAACTTGTTGTCCAGAATCGATTGTGCGCGATCGGATCCCGCGTGCTGGACCACCAACTCGTCGAAGGTGCGACGCATGTCCAGCATCATCGCGTACAGCTCGCCCTTGATGCCCTCGATGTGTACCTGCTGCGGGGTGTTGCCGAGCGCTTCGATGCCCAGCGATTGCGCCAACCGGCGGGCCGGGTCGATGGTCAGCACCACAACGGTGCGGCCGTACTCCGCGGCCCGTAGCGCGACCGAAGCGGCCGTGGTGGTCTTGCCGACACCACCGGCCCCGCAGCAGACCACGACGCGGTTCTTGCGGTCTTCGAGGATGGCCGCCATGTCCAAGACGGCAGGTGTGTTGCTCATCGGACTCCCTGCTCGGCCAGGCTCTCGGCCAATTCGTAGAGGCTGCCCAGGTCGACGCCGTCGGCCAGGGAGGGCAATTCCAGTCGCGGTATCTGCAACTCGCCGAGCAGTTCCTCGCTCTCGGCCCGTGCCCGCATCCGGGTCGCGTGCTCGATGGTTTCGGTGAGCAGACCGGCGAAGTCAGCGTCGGAGATGGTTACGTTGTTATCGGCCAACGCTTTACGAACCGCGTCGGCGTCAATGACACCCTCGGCGGCCTTGTCCAGATCTGCCGGCGACAGATGCGGCACCACGGTTCGGTTGACGATCACACTGCCGATCGGTAGGCCCATCCCGCTCAGTTCGGCGATGGCCTCGGCGGTCTCCTGCATGGGCAGAGCCTCAAGCAGAGTCACCAGGTGGATGGCCGTCTGATCCGAGTGCAGCAGCTTGCGCACCCCCTCGGACTGCGAGTGAATGGGTCCGCCCTTGGCGATATCGGATAGCGCCGACGTCACATCTAGGAAGCGGGCGATCCGGCCGGTGGGCGGGGCGTCGACCACGACGGCGTCATACACATGCCGTCCGGACTTGTCGACGCGGACGATGCATTCCTTGATTTTTCCGGTGAGGATGACATCGCGCAGACCCGGCGCAATCGTGGTCGCGAACTCGATGGCGCCGATGCGCTTCATCGCACGCCCGGCCAGGCCGAGGTTGTAGAACATCTCGAGGTACTCCATGAACGCCGTCTCGATCTCGACAGCGAGCGCGTTCACCGCTCCGCCGCCCTCGGCGGTGGCGATCTTGAGTTCCTTGGGCGCCAGCGGAGGTACGTCGAAAAGCTGGGCGATGCCCTGCCGGTTTTCGACCTCGACCAGCAGCACCTTGCGGCCGCCTGCGGCGAGCGCCAGGGCCAGGGCCGCGGCGATGGTGGACTTTCCAGTCCCGCCCTTGCCGGTCACAAAGTGCAGTCGCGCATTCGCGACTCGCGCGGGCCAGGCGTTGGCTGAGGTCCCTGCGTCGTCGTCAGGGGAAGTGTTCACCACGCACGCATGCTAACTGTCCACGATCGACTGCCAACGACGAACGCCCTAGGGTGCGTGTATGACCGAACGCACCGTATGGGAGTACGCCACCGTCCCGCTGTTGACACACGCCACCAAACAGATCCTGGACCAGTGGGGAAGCGATGGCTGGGAGCTGGTGAGTGTGCTTCCGGGGCCCACTGGTGAACAGCATGTCGCCTACCTGAAGAGGTCGAAGTGAGCACGCATAGCGCCCGGCTGGCCGAGCTGGGAATCGAGCTGCCCGCCGTCGCCGCGCCCCTGGCGGCGTACCAGCCCGCGGTGCGCAGCGGCAACCACGTCTACACCTCCGGACAGCTGCCCATCGTGGACGGCAGTCTGGTCACCGCCGGAAAGGTCGGCGCCGAGGTGTCCCCGGAGGACGCCAAGGCCCTGGCCCGCATCTCTGCTCTCAACGCCGTCGCCGCAGTGGACGCACTTGTCGGGATCGACAACGTCGTGAAGGTGGTCAAGGTCGTCGGATTCGTCGCATCGGCATCGGGTTTCACCGGTCAGCCCGGCGTGGTGAACGGGGCATCGGAGCTGCTGGGTGAGGTGTTCGGAGACGCAGGTGTGCACGCGCGCTCGGCTGTGGGGGTCGCGGAGCTGCCGATCAACGCCCCGGTGGAGGTGGAGATCATCGTGGAGGTCACAGCGGAAGCATCCGCCTGATGACCCATCCCGCCTACGGGCAGCTGCGTCCGGTCACCGAAACCGCTTCGGTGCTGCTGGCCAACAACCCGGGGATGATGACGCTGGAAGGCACCAACACCTGGGTGCTGCGCGCCCCGAGCAGCGATGAGATCGTCATCGTCGACCCTGGCCCGGGTGTCGCCACCGGTGACCCCGATGTACACGTCGAGGAGCTGGCGAAAATCGGCAAGGTGGCACTGATTCTGGTGAGCCATCGGCACTTCGATCACACCGGCGGCGTCGACAGGCTGGTCGAACTGACCGGTGCGCCGGTGCGCGCGGCGGACCCGGCCTGGCTGCGCGGCGATTCGGTGGCCCTGACAGACGGCGAGCACATCGACGTCGCGGGCTTGTCCATCTCGGTGCTCGCAACACCCGGGCATAGCGACGACTCGGTGTCCTTCGTTCTTGACGACGCGGTGCTGACGGCCGACACCATCCTCGGGCGGGGTACAACCGTCATCGCGCAGGACGGCGGAGGCCTCGGTGACTACCTGGAGTCGCTGAAACGTCTTGAGGGCCTGGGCAAGCGCACCGTGCTGCCCGGCCACGGTCCGGAGTTGGGTGACTTGTCGGCGATATCGGCCGAGTATCTGGCACACCGCGAGCAGCGCCTCGACCAGGTGCGCGGGGCGCTAGCCGCACTCGGTGAGGATGCCTCGGCTCGGCAGGTCGTCGAATTCGTCTATACGGATGTGGACCCGTCGCTGTGGGGCGCCGCGGAATGGTCGGTGCAGGCGCAGCTGGACTACCTGCGCGCTGTCTAGCCAGCGGTGAACACCATCCCATTGGCCCTCACGGGCTCGCTCAGCTGGGGCATCAGCGACTTCATCGGCGGGCACGCGAGCAAGCGACGTTCCACTCTCGCGGTACTGGCACTGAGCCGGCCCGTCGGGCTTGCCGTGGTGAGCCTGGTTGCGCTGGTCACGTCCTCATCGCATTTCGACGGCCGCACGCTGTTGGGAATGCTTTCCGGCCCAGCGGCTTTCACGGCGCTTTACGCGTTGTATCGCGCACTTGCCATCGGACCGATGGGCGTCGTCTCGCCCATCGCGGCGGTGGGTGCGGTGGTGCCAGTCCTCTGGGGCGCCATGATCGGGCAGTCGCTGTCGGGACTGACCTATCTGGGGCTGGCGGGCACCCTTGTGGGCGTCATGCTGGCCTCCGCTTCACAGGGCCTGGACGGGCAACGCCCGGGCAGACAGGTGCTCATCTGGTCGTTCTTCTGCATGGTGATGTTCGGTGTCTGCATGATCCTGCTGGCCGAGGCCGGCAGGTACCACCCGGTTGAGGCGGTCGTGGTTTCCCGCGCGACCGAGGTAACGCTGATCGCGGTGCTCGGGGCATTCAGCTGGAAGAACCTGCGGGCCAATCTGCGCCCGCCGTTCGGGGCGGTGCCCTTCGCCGGTGTGCTCGACACCTCCGCGATTCTGTTGTTCACGTACGCCTCAGCGCACGGAAGCCTCGGCATCGCGGCGGTGCTGTCCTCGCTGTACCCGGTGGTGACGGTGCTCATCGCCCGCGTGGTGCTTCATGAGCGGCTCAGCTGGATTCAACAAGCCGGCGCGGTGCTCACGCTGGTGTGCGTCGCGGTGGTGGCGTTGAGCGCGTCACGCTGACGCGCGCAGAAACTAGCGCGCGCGGCGAGCCAGCCGCTCCGAGTCGGAGATCAAGACGCTCTTGCCCTCCAGCCGGATCCAGCCGCGGTGCGCGAAGTCGGCCAGCGCCTTGTTCACGGTCTCGCGGGATGCACCCACCAGCTGAGCGATCTCTTCCTGTGTCAGGTCGTGCGTCACGCGCAGCGCGCCGCCCTCCTGGGTACCGAACCGCTGGGCCAGCTGCAGCAGCTGCTTGGCCACGCGACCGGGCACATCCGTGAAGATCAAATCGGCCAGATTGTTGTTGGTGCGGCGCAGGCGGCGAGCCAGCACGCGCAGTAGCTGCTCGGCGATCTCCGGACGGTCGGCGATCCAGGCGCGCAACGCGTCCCGGTCCATCGACACAGCGCGCACCTCGGTGATGGTGGTGGCGCTTGACGTCCGGGGTCCGGGGTCGAAGATCGACAGCTCACCGAACATGTCCGACGGACCCATGATCGTCAGCAGGTTCTCACGGCCGTCGGGTGACCGGCGTCCGATCTTCACCTTGCCGGTGATGATGATGTACAGACGGTCGCCAGGCTCGCCCTCGGCGAACACCGTGTGCCCGCGCGGAAAGTCAACCGGCTGCAGCTGCTTGGTCAGCGCCGAGATGGCACTCGGTTCGACACCCTGGAAGATTCCGGCCCTGGCCAGGATCTCGTCCACGTTTGCCCCTTACCCAAATTCGTTAGTCATGCTTGCGCTGGCCTACTCGACATGAGTCTAGAGGCCAAGTCGCTAAAGAACGTGATCCAAGCTACACCGCTGCGCCGCCGGCACGCAGTGAATCCACCACCGAATGCCGCGAGCGCATCGAGGACACACCCTCTTCACGCAGGCGATTCATCGTTGAACCGTTGATTCGTGGCTGGTTGTAGCCGTTTGTGGTGGCCTCGTACACCGCCTCCAAGGACGGCTCGATGCGCTGCAATTGCCGCCGGTGCAAGTCCTCGATTGCTGACGGCATGCCGTCGCGCGCGAGGCGATTCATATCCGAAGGACTGGCTTGGTCCAGGAAATCGGCGACCTCGCTCGGCTGCAAGGTATGCCGCATCAACCCGGCTTCCAGCTTCCCGAGCCCAAGGCTGGCAAGCATGAGAAGTCCGGGTACCAACAAACCGAATAGGCCCGACACGGGTTGAAGTAAACACGCCCAAGATCTCGACGAGGTCACGAAAAACAACCGGTTTGTCCTGCGCAGGGGTGTAATCGGTGGGCACGCTCGCCCCTCCCGTGTCCTCAGCTCCCGCTACCCTGGGCTTGTGTCACTGACCGGATCGGCCTCTAAGCCCAGAGCGAAATCGACGGTAAAGACGCCAGCTCCGGCCCGAACCTGGAAGCCCGAGACGCACACGGGATTGGTCCGTCGGGCGCGGCGAATGAATCGCACTCTGGCGCAAGCATTTCCACACGTCTACTGCGAGCTCGACTTCACTAACCCGCTGGAATTGGCGGTCGCGACCATTTTGTCGGCGCAATGCACCGACGTCCGGGTCAACATGGTGACGCCCGCGTTGTTCGCCAAGTACCGCACCGCGGAGGACTACGCGGGAGCCAACCGGACCGAACTCGAAGAGATGATCCGCAGCACCGGCTTCTACCGGAACAAGGCGAACTCGATCATCGGGCTGGGCACCCAGCTGGTGGAGCGATACGGCGGTGAGGTGCCGCCGCGGCTGAAGGATCTGGTCACCCTCCCCGGTATCGGTCGCAAGACGGCGAATGTTGTCCTGGGCAACGCCTTTGACATCCCGGGCATCACCGTCGACACGCATTTCGGGCGACTGGTGCGACGCTGGCGCTGGACCGAGGAAGAAGATCCGGTCAAGGTCGAGCACATCGTCGGAGAGCTGATTGAACGCAAGGAATGGACCCTGCTCAGCCACCGGGTGATCTTCCACGGTCGGCGCGTATGTCATGCCCGCAAGCCCGCATGCGGTGTCTGTGTACTGGCCAAGGACTGCCCGTCGTACGGACTGGGCCCCACAGATCCCGAGCTGGCCGCGCCGCTGGTGAAGGGGCCGGAAACCGAGCACCTGCTGGCCCTGGCCGGGTTGTGACGTGTCTCGGCTCAGCACCGGGGCGCGGTGGACGATCGTGGGGATGGTGCTGGTCGCGGCGCTGATCGCCGTCATGTTGTCGCAGCAACACGATCAGCGGCGGCGCGCGCCGCAAGGGCAGGATCCTGTCGCCGCCCGCGAACGCCGGGACGCCGACACCCCCGAAGCCCTCGCGGAACTGTTCCGGCAGGCGCAACTGCCGCCATGTCCCAACGCCGACAGCGCACCGGGGACCCGCGAGCTGGCCGGGATAACGCTGGAATGCAGTGGGGCCCCGGTGGCGGTGGGTTCCGTCCTCGCCGGGCGGCAGGTGGTGCTGAACCTGTGGGCCTACTGGTGCGGTCCCTGTGCCGATGAGCTGCCGGCGATGGCCGAGCTGCAGCGCCGCGCGGGCGACAAGCTCACCGTCGTCACGGTGCATCAAGACGAGAACGAGGCGGCCGGGCTGGCCAAGCTCGCCGAGCTACACGTCAGGCTGCCGATGATCCAGGACGGGGCCCGGCGCATCGCCGCCGCGCTGAAGTCACCGAATGTCATGCCCACGACCATTTTGATTCGAGCGGACGGTAGCGTTGCCCGAGTGCTACCGCGTTCGTTCACTTCGGCGGATGAGATCGGTGCCGAGGTGGAACAAGCGTTGGGAGTGAGGTTCTAGGTCGTGACTGCCGATGAGCCGCTTACGCGAAGAGGATTGGCGACCGCGCCACTGACGCCCGGTGCCGCTCCAGACTGGATGCGACCGCTGGTGGACAACGCCGCGGGTGTCAAGGACATCTACGGCCGTGGCGTGCACCCCGCGATCAAGGCGGTGCTGCGGGCGCGCAAGCTGCCCTCTTCCGGGCGCCCGGCGGCGGTGCTGGTGCTGGTGTCCGCCGACCAGGCGGTGACCGACCCCACCGAGGCGGATCTGTTGCTGACGGTGCGCGCATCGACCTTGCGTCAGCACAGCGGCCAGGTGTCCTTCCCTGGCGGTGCTACCGATCCCGGTGACGCAGGGCCGGTGGGAACCGCATTGCGTGAGGCGCAGGAGGAGACGGGGCTGGATCCGGTTCGCGTGCAGCCGCTGACGGTCATGGAGCCGCTGTTCATCCCGCCATCCGGCTTCCACGTCTCTCCGGTGCTTGCCTACTCGCCCGACCCGGGACAGGTTCTTGCCGTCGATCCGGGCGAGACCGCCGGGGTGTCACGGGTGAAGATCGGTGACCTGGTGGACCCGGCGAATCGAATCATGGTGACTAAGAAGACATTTGGTATTCGTTACAGTGGCCCGGCCTTCTTGTTGCCGGGGATGCTGGTGTGGGGCTTCACCGGGCAGATCATCTCGGCGATGTTGGAGGTGTCCGGCTGGGCACAGCCATGGGACACTCGTAACCTTCGTGATCTTGATGAGCTGCTGGCCGAGCACCTGGGAGGGTCGGTATGAATCTGAATCCATCACAGTGGCTCGATATCGGCGTCATCGCCGTCGCGTTCATTGCCGCGGTGTCCGGATGGCGTTCCGGCGCACTGGGTTCCTTGATGTCATTCGTCGGGGTGATCCTGGGCGCGGTAGCCGGCGTGATGCTGGCCCCGCATGTGGTGGGCAACCTGGACGGGGCACGTACCCGGTTGTTCGCCTCGCTGCTGCTCATCCTGGTGTTGGTGGTCATCGGCGAGGTGGCGGGCGTGGTGCTGGGCCGGGCCATGCGTGGTGCCATCAAGAATCGGGCGCTGCGCGCCGGCGATTCGGTGGTGGGAGTGGTGCTGCAGGTGGCCGCCGTGCTGGTGGCCGCATGGCTGCTGTCGATTCCGATGCAGAGCTCCAATCAGCCGAATATCTCTGCGGCAGCTCGTGAATCGAGGGTTCTCAGCCAGGTCGACAAGTACGCCCCGGACCAACTCCGCAAGGTACCCAACGACCTGTCCAAGCTGCTGGACACCTCGGGTGTGACCGGTGTGTTGCAGCCGTTCGGTAAGACCCCCATCGCGGCCGTCGACGCCCCGGATTCAACGTTGGTGGACGGTCCGGTGGTGCGGGGCGCCGAGCCGAGCGTTGTGAAGATCAAAGGCATTGCCCGCAGCTGCCAGAAGTCCCTTGAGGGAACCGGATTCGTCATCGCCCCGCACCGGGTGATGTCGAACGCGCACGTCGTGGCCGGTACGAACAGCGTCACCGTCGAGTCGGCCGGGCAGACGTTCGATGCCACCGTGGTGGCCTACGACCCCAACGCCGATATCTCGATCCTCGCGGTTCCGGATATGCCGGCCACGCCGCTGGTCTTCGCGCCCAAACCGGCCAAGACCGGGGACGACGCCATCGTGCTGGGCTACCCGGGTGGCGGGAACTACAAGGCGACACCGGCGCGGGTCCGGGAGATCATCGAGCTGAACGGCCCGGACATCTACCGGTCCACCACGGTCACACGCGAGGTGTACACCGTCAGAGGCTCGGTGCTACAGGGCAATTCGGGTGGTCCTTTGATCGACACGGAGGGGCGTGTGCTCGGTGTGGTCTTCGGGGCGGCGATCGATGATGACGACACCGGCTTCGCGCTGACCGCCAAGCAGGTCAAAGATCAGCTCGCCAAGGCCGAGCTCTCCGAGCCCGTCGCCACCGGCAGTTGCATCTCCGCGCCGGAGGCCAACAAGTCACCGCAGCCCGTCAGCGGACCGCAATCACCGGCGCCCAATAAAGCTCCCTAGGTGCTCGTTGACGGTGCCGGGGTCTTCCTCGTGGCCGTAATGTCCTACCCCGCGCAGCGCGACGAATTGGCCGTGGGGCGCGAAGGACAGTGATCGGTGCACCGGGTCGGCGAGCACATACGGATCGCTGTCGCCGCGCATGTGAAGTACCGGGACGGATAGTTCACGGTTCATTGACCTCATGAAACGCCAACCCTCGCTGCGCAACTGGCTACGCACCGCCCACCGCTGATACTCCAGCGCGCAATGGGCCACCCCGGGGATGGCGATCGCGGTGCGCAGCTGCTGGATGGTCTCGGCGAAATCGTCGGTGGTGGTCCAATGCTCGCCCGCCCGTAAGCGCACCAGACGTTCCAGCTCGGCACCTCGATGACGTGTCAGGGTGCGCTCGGGAAGGATGGGCAGCTGGTAGCGCATCAGGGACGGCAATAGCGCGCCTCCCTGCCCGGTTCTGCGGAATGTGGCGGTGCGCAGGGCGATCGGGTGCGGCGAGCTCACCACCGCGATGGCATCGACGAGGCGTGGATGCAGGTTCGCGGTGGCCCAGCAGACCAGTCCGCCCTCGGCATGCCCGACCAGCGTGGCCGACGTGTGTCCCAGGGCGCGGATCAGCCCGGCGGTATCCCCGGCCAGCGTCCATCCGTCGTATCCGCGTGGCGGTTTGTCGCTGCCCCCGTAGCCGCGGAGATCGACCGCCACCACGCGGGCATCTGTCAGCTCGCGAAGCTGATGCCGCCACGACCACCAGAAGGACCCGAACCCATGCAGCAGCAATACGAGTGGCCTGCTGGTGACGGCCACGGTTGGTGTGTGAGGAGCATCGGCTTCCACCACGTGGAACCGAATGCCGTTGGCGTGTACGTCAAAATGGCGCCACGGGCCGACGATGCGGACCACGGATGGGTCGGGGTGACGTGCCGTCTGGTCGAACAGCATGGATGCGTCGGTGTCGAGCCGACTTCAGTGGGCTACCAGCCCGACGGGTCTGCGGGCTTGGCCGACTTGGTCAGTGCGGGAGTCTCATCGTCGCGTGAGGTGAACACGGTCCGTGTTTCCTTGACGGAGGCGATGGTGTCGCGTGGTCCTCGGATTCGTCTGACCTGGAGGAAACCGATCAGTACCGCGAGGATGGCGACGAACACCATGGCGGCGAAGATGATCAGGTACGCCGCCCAGGCGGGCAGCCAGATCTTGAGGATCTCCGCGGCGAAAAAGAAGAAGAAGAACGTCGAGTAGAACAGGACGACGAGAGCCGCGATGAAGAAGATACTGCCCGCGACACCCTTCTTGACGTCCCGGACGACCTCGGCGCGGGCCAATTCCACCTCGGCACGCACCAGAGCGGAGACCTGAGTGGTGGCATCACGGACGAGATTGCCGATGGTGGGTTCTCCGGTGCCGGTCGCGTTCGGATCGGACAGTGGAATGGCGGCGACGGTGATCGGAACACCATTGCTGTCCGTGCGGTAGTTGCGGCTTCCAGGGCTGCTCACTGTGCTCCCTCCGTGTCCCTTGCGGGTCCGGTGTGATGTCGTGCGGCCTATGTTGCCACGTCGGTGGCACCGGGGCTGCGGCGCGTCTGGCCTGGGGCGTCGTTACCCAATCGATAGCACTGTGACAGAAGTGACCAGTGTGAATCTTGTTTAGAATGGTGTCAGGCATGGCCGACGGGGGAGAGATGCGGCCGGAATGAGAGAGGCTGCGCGACATGAGGTCATTTGGACGGCATATGCGGTACGGATTGCCGGTCCTGATCGCACTGTTTGGCCTCGTCGTGGGCACGATTCCGGCCGGCGCGGCTCCTGCCGCCGGAGCCGATGACAAGGTGCCCATGGGCGGCGGATCCGGGCTCATCATCAACGGTGACACCCTCTGCACGCTGACGACGATCGGCCACGACAACAAGGGCAATCTGGTGGGCTTCACCTCGGCTCACTGTGGTGGTGCCGGTTCGCAGGTGGCCTCCGAGGACTTTCCCAAGAAGGGTGTGGTGGGAAAGTTCGTCAACGGTAACGAGCAGTACGACTACGCCACCATCCAGTTCGATCCGGAAAAGGTGCAGCCGGTGTCCACCTACAAGGGGTTCGCCATCACCGGAATCGGACCGGATCCGCAGCCCGGCGACATCGCGTGCAAGCTGGGCCGCACCACCGGTAACTCGTGCGGCGTGACCTTTGGAGCCGGAGCCGAGCCCGGCACCTTCATCAATCAGGTCTGCGGGCAACCCGGGGACTCGGGTGCGCCGGTCACGGTGAACGGACAGCTGGTGGGGATGATCCACGGCGCCGCTACCAAGCTGCCGGTGTGCGTCATCAAGTACATCCCGCTGCACACGCCGACCACCACATACTCGATCAACACCGTGCTGGCCGATATCAACGCCAAGAACCGCACCGCCGGAGTGGGTTTCACCCCGGTCGGCTAGCTCGCGGCGCTACTTGCTGGCTCTGATCGCCTCGAAGACGCTCGGGTCTACCAGCGTCGAGGTGTCGCCCAGCTCGCGTCCCTCGGCCACATCACGCAGCAGCCGCCGCATGATCTTGCCGCTGCGGGTCTTGGGCAGCTCGGGTACCACGTGAATCTCGCGCGGCTTGGCGATGGGCGAGATCTCCTTGGAAACCTGAGCTTTCAGGTGTGAGACGAGCTCATCGCCCTCGACGGTGTGACTGGCCTTGAGAATCACGAATGCCACGATGGCCTGCCCCGTCGTCTCGTCGGAGGCGCCGACGACGGCGGCCTCGGCGACACCGTCATGTCCGACGAGCGCGGATTCCACTTCGGCAGTCGAGATTCGGTGGCCGGAGATGTTCATGACGTCGTCGATGCGCCCCAACACCCAGATGGCGCCGTCGCTGTCGTAGCGTGCGCCGTCTCCGGCGAAGTACCAGCCCTTCTCGGCATAACGGGACCAGTAGGTCTCCTTGAACCGCTCTGGGTCGCCCCAGATACCGCGCAGCATGGACGGCCACGGCTGATCGAGCACCAGGTATCCGGTGACCGGTTCATCGCCGCTGGCCGGTTCCAGCCGATTCCCGTCGTCATCAACAATTTTCGCGGAGATACCGGGTAGCGCGCGCATCGCCGAACCAGGCTTGGTGTCGGTGACGCCGGGCAGCGGGGAGATCATCGCCGAGCCGGTCTCCGTCTGCCACCAGGTGTCCACGATGGGGGTGCGGTTGCCGCCGATGACCTCGCGGTACCAGCGCCATGCCTCCGGGTTGATCGGCTCACCGACGCTGCCCAGCAGTCGCAGGCTGGACAGGTCGTGCGCGAACGGGATGTCGCGTCCCCACTTCATGAACGTACGCACCAGCGTGGGAGCGATGTAATAGATAGTGACACCGTACTTTTCGATGATCTCGAAATGCCGGTGCTCGTTCGGCGAAGTGGGTGTGCCCTCGTAGACCACCTGGGTGGCGCCGTTGGACAGTGGGCCGTAGACGATATAGGTGTGGCCGGTGACCCAGCCGATATCGGCTGTGCACCAGTACACGTCGGTCTCGGGCTTGAGGTCGAAGATGTTGAAGTGTGTGTACGAGGTCTGCGTCAGGAAGCCGCCCGAGGTGTGCACGATGCCCTTGGGCTTTCCGGTCGTTCCGGAGGTGTACAGCAGGAACAGCGGATGCTCGGAATCAAAGGATTCGGGCGTGTGGGTGGTATCGGCGTGAGCGACCGTCTCGTGCCACCACAGGTCGCGTTCCTGGGTCCAGTCGACGGGAATCTCGGTGCGGCGCACCACCAGAACATGTTCGACGGAACTCGGCTCGCCGCCCAGCGCTTCGTCCACAGCGGCCTTCAGTGGGGCCGCGGCGCCGCGGCGCCATTGGCCGTCGGAGGTGATGACCAGCTTGGCCTCGGCGTCGTCGATGCGCGCCCGCAGTGCCGCGGCGGAGAATCCCGCGAACACCACCGAATGCATCAGCCCCAGCCGCGCACACGCCAACATCGCCACGATCGCCTCGGGCAGCATGGGCATGTAGATGGCGACCCGGTCACCGGAAACCAGGCCGAGCTCGGTCAGATAGTTGGCCGCCTGGCTGACCTGAGCCAGCAGCTCGGCGTAGGTGATGGTGCGGGTGTCGCCGGGCTCGCCCTCCCAGTGGATGGCGACCCGATCACCATTGCCGGCCTCCACGTGCCGATCGACGCAGTTGTGGGCGACATTGAGCTTGCCGCCGACGAACCACTTCGCGAACGGTGCATCGGACCAGTCGAGTACGTCGCCGAAAGGCTCGCTCCAGTGCAGCCGGCCAGCCTGCTGTGCCCAGAACCCGAGCCGATCTTCCTCGGCCGCCTGATAGAGGTCGGCGGTCGCGTTCGCAGTCGCCACGAACTCCGGCGACGGCGGGTAGCGATCCGGCTCGGTGCTGATTTCAGTCATCTGATCTGGCCTTTCTGCCCTAGACAGGTCCGCCCGAAAGCCTAGTGGGCGGCCCCGGTTACCGAGAAGTAATTGAGGCCGTCGTTCAGATCCGGGCGTGGCGGTGTGTCGATGGAGAGACATCGGCGTGTTACCCGCCTATGGTTCGTCCTACCTATTTCAGCTACCGAAGGGCAGGGTGAGGATGCGGTTTCGCCGACTGGCCGTCGCGTTGCTCGTCGGCATTGCCGCACTCCTGCCCACCGGCTGTGGTGACCTGGTGACTCCGGCACCCCCGGGGTACTTCAGCATGTACATCACCGAACCCGAGCACACCCTGGTCCCGGGAAACACCACCGAGAATCAGGGTGGTCGGATCCTGCGCTCGCTATTTACCGCGCTGGTCGAGTTCAACAACGACACCGCGGAGGTGGAATACACCGGCGTGGCCGAATCGATCACCAGCCACGACAACGTCAATTGGACGATCAAGCTCAAGCCGGGATGGACGTTCCATAACGGCGAACCGGTGACCGCCCAGTCCTACGTGGATGCCTGGAACTACACCGCCTTGAGCACCAACGCCCAGGGCTCCTCGAGTTTCCTAGCCAATGTCGACGGGTTCGGTGATCTCCAGGGAGATCCGAAGAACAAGATCCCACCGCGGGCCACCCAGATGCGCGGACTGCACGTTGTGGATGACGTGACATTTACCGTCCGGCTCAACACCCCGTTCGCCATCTACCCGATGACCTTGGGATACACCGCTTTCCTGCCGCTGCCCAAGGCCTTTTATCGGGATCCGGCCAAGTTCGGCGTGCACCCCATCGGCAATGGCCCCTTCAAGGCCGACGGCGACTGGGTGCGTGGCATCGGGTTCACGCTGAGCCGTTACGACCAGTACGCCGGTCCGAAGAAGGCCAAGTCCAAGGGCTTGATCTGGCGGGTCTACACCGAGGGCCTGACCGCGTACACCGATATGCAGGCCGGTGCGCTCGACATTCAGCTCGATCTGCCCGACTCCGCCTACGAGAACGCCCGGGCCGAATTCGGGTCAGCCTTCCTGGAGCGGCCCCGCCCGGACATCACCTCGCTGGGGTTCCCGATGTACGACCCGCGGTACAAGGATGTACGTGTGCGCCAGGCGATTTCGATGGCCATCGACCGTGAGGCGATCACCCAGGTAATTTTCTCCGGCACCCGCACTCCTGCCACGTCGTACGCGTCGGCGGTGGTCTATGGGTACCGCAAGGGGGCGTGCGGAAAGCTGTGCGAGCTGCACGTCGATGAGGCCAACAAACTGCTCGATGACGCTCATTTCGACAGGAGCAAGCCCATTGAGCTGTGGTACAGCTCATCGAGCACCGGAGCGCTGTCGTGGGTGCAGGCCATCGGAAACCAGCTGCAGTCCAACCTGAAAGTGCCCTACATCCTCAAGAGCCTGCCGTGGTCGCAGTTCCTGCCGTTGCAGGACAGCAAGGGTATGACGGGGCCGTTCCGTTCCGGCTGGGTGATGGACTACCCGTCGATCTACAACTTCCTGGAGTCGTTGTACGGCACGGTGGCGCTGCCACCGGCGGGTTCCAATTACGTGTTCTACAGCAATCCGGCGTTCGACGAACTGCTGCGGCAGGGCAACAACCAGCCGACCGTGGAGCTGGCCACCAAGGCGTATCAGAAGGCAGAAGACCTGTTGTTCAAGGACCTTCCGGCCGCGCCGCTGTTCTATGAGGTCAATCAGGCGGTGCATTCCAAGCGGGTGAGCAACGTCAAGATCAGCATCCAGGACTGCATCGAGTACGCCGATGTGGAGGTCGTGCAGTGACCGCCAAACTTATTGAAATCCAGCGGCTTTGGCAGAACGCGGGCTTGTTTCGTTATGTGGTGAAACGGCTGCTGCTGGCCATTCCGGTGCTCATAGGCACGTCGCTGCTCATCTACTCCCTGGTGTATGCGCTACCGGGTGATCCCATTCGGGCGTTGGCGGGCGACCGTCCGTTCACCCCCGAGGTCATGGCTCAACTACGGGAGCGCTTTCATCTCAATGATCCGTTCCTGGTGCGCTACGGCAAGTACATCGTGGGCTTCCTGCATGGTGACTTCGGTACAGATTTCCAGGAACGCCCTGTCGCACAAACTGTTTCACAACGCCTGCCGGTGACGTTGAGGCTCACGGTGGTGGCCGTGGCATTCGAGACGATCATCGGCATCACGGCCGGAGTGCTGTGTGCGGTGCGCCGGGGATCGTTCTACGACAACCTTGTTCTTGTCACCACTACGCTGCTGGTCTCTATGCCCGTGTTCGTGCTGGGCTTCCTGGCGCAGTACCTGTTCGGCTTCAAGCTCGGCTGGTTCCCGATCGCCGGAATCCGGGACGGCTGGTACAGCTTCCTGCTGCCGGGGCTGGTGCTGGCCTCGTTGTCCATGGCCTATGTGGCTCGGCTCACCCGAACCTCGATGTTGGAGACCATGGATGCCGACTTTGTCCGGACCGCCCGTGCCAAGGGCATCTCCGAATCACGCATTCTGTTGCGGCACACCCTGCGTAACAGCCTGATTCCCGTCGTCACATTCATCGGCGCCGACGTCGGTGCGCTGCTGGCGGGCGCGGTCGTCACCGAGTCGGTGTTCAACATCCCTGGGTTGGGGAGGGCGACATTCGATGCGGTGCGCAACCAGGAGGGCGCCGTCGTGGTGAGCATCCTGACACTGATCGTCTTCTTCTATATCTTCTTCAATCTCGTCGTCGACATCCTGTACGCGCTGCTGGATCCGAGGATTCGCTATGAGTGACCCCATACATGCCCCCGGCCCGGTCTCGGGCCCTGATGCCGCCGCCGAATCGTTGGTGGAGCAGGCGGATCTTTGGGGAAACGCCTGGAAGTATCTGCGGCGCAGTGGCTTCTTCATCACCGGGTCGATCCTGCTGACGATTCTGGTCCTGATGGCGTTGGTCCCGCAGTTGTTCACCTTCGGAAAGGACCCCCGGGCCTGCGACCTCTATCAGGCGCGCAAGGGGATCAGCGCGGCGCACTGGCTGGGTACGGACCTACAAGGATGCGACTATTACGCCAACGTGGTCTATGGGGCGCGAGTGTCGCTGACGATCGGCCTGATCGCGATGGTGGGTGTGCTGATCATCGGTGTGCTCGTCGGGGCGCTGGCGGGATACTTCGGAGGTTTCGCCGACTCCACGCTGTCCCGGTTGACCGATGTCTTCTACGGTATCCCAACGATTTTGGGTGGCATGATCCTGCTGTCCGTCGTCGGTCATCGGACGGTGTGGAGCGTCGCGGGCGCGCTGATCGTGTTCGGCTGGATGACCTCGATGCGACTGGTGCGATCCAGTGTGATGACCATCAAACAGAGCGACTACGTTCAGGCCGCCATCGCGCTGGGAGCGCCGACGTGGCGAATCCTACTGCGGCACATACTTCCCAATGCGCTGGCGCCCGTGCTGGTGTACGCCACCATCGCGGTGGGCAGCTTCATCGCGGCGGAGGCCACGCTGACCTATATGGGCATCGGGCTGGAGCTGCCCGAGATTTCGTGGGGACTTCAGATCAACGATGGACAGTCCCGGTTCGCCACCACGCCGAGGCTGGTCATCGTTCCGGCCTTGTTCCTCTCGGCCGCCGTGCTCGGCTTCATCATGGTTGGTGACGCCCTCCGTGATGCTCTCGATCCGCGGAGGAGGTAGGCGGTGTCCGCAGATGCCGTGGTTGAGATCGAGGACCTCTCGGTCGACTTCGAGGTAGACAAACAGTGGGTGCCGGCGGTCAAGGGTGTCTCGCTGACGGTCGCCAAGGGCGAGGTGCTCGCCATCGTCGGTGAATCCGGCTCGGGGAAATCGACCACTGCCATGGCCATTCCGGCATTGTTGCCGTCCACCGCGCGGGTGGCGGGCAGCATCAAGCTCAACGGTGCCGAGCTGCTGGGGGCCACCAATGACGAACTGCGTGAGGTCCGCGGCAAGGATGTCGCCGTCATCTTCCAGGAGCCGATGACGGCGCTGAACCCGGTCTACACCATCGGTTGGCAGATTGCCGAGGCGGTACGTGCGCACAAGAAGATCACGCGCAGGCAGGCGCGTGAGCGCGCCATCGAGTTGCTGGAGCTGGTGGACATGCCCGAGCCCCAGCAGCGGGTCAAGCATTACCCCCATCAGCTTTCCGGAGGGCAGCGTCAGCGCGCGATGATCGCGCAGGCACTGGCCCTGGACCCGGGGCTACTCATCGCCGATGAGCCCACCACTGCGCTGGATGTGACCGTGCAGGCCGAAATCCTTGATCTCATGCGTGATCTACGGCATCGGATCGAGGCCGGCATTATCCTGATCACCCACGATATGGGTGTCGTCGCCGACATGGCCGATCGCATCATGGTGATGAAGGACGGTGAGGTTGTCGAGGAGGGTGATGCCGACAGCATCTTCCACCGGGCGCAGCAGCCATACACGCAGCAGCTGCTGGCATCGGTACCGCATCTGGGTGCGACATTGGGCGACGCCGACGAATCATCTTTACCGGTAACCGATCTGGCGCTGAGCGTGGAACATGCCGTCATCGAGTACCCAGGAAAGGGCGGCAACTTCCGGGCCATCGACGACGTGTCCTTCTCGATCGGCAGAGGGGAGGTGGTGGGCCTCGTCGGCGAGTCGGGTTCCGGGAAATCCACCATCGGGCGCGCCGCGGTGGGTCTACTCAAGGTGGCTTCGGGCACTATCTGTGTTGCCGGGCAGGATATTTCGACTGCCAACCGTAAGCAGCTGCGTGATATCCGGAGCAAGGTGGGGGTGGTGTTCCAGGATCCGGGATCGTCGCTGAATCCGCGATGGCCCATCGGCCAGTCGATCGCCGAGCCGTTGACCCTGCACACCGATATGGACCGCTCCCAGCGGGAAAGCAGAGTCAAGACGTTGTTGGAGCAGGTGCAGCTGCCCCCGAACATGCGAAACCGGTTCCCCCACCAGCTTTCCGGAGGCCAGCGGCAGCGGGTGGGCATCGCGCGGGCGCTGGCGCTGGAGCCGACCCTGCTGATCGCCGACGAGCCAACCTCGGCGCTGGATGTCTCGGTGCAGGCCCGGGTGCTCGAACTCTTTGCCGAGCTGCAACGTGAGCACGGGTTCGCGTGCTTGTTCATCAGCCACGACCTGGCGGTTGTCGAATTGGTGGCAAGCCGCATCGCGGTGCTCAACCACGGTCGTCTTGCCGAATTCGGTTCTGACAAACAGGTATTGACCGCGCCCACCGATGACTACACCAAACGGCTGCTGGCGGCTGTTCCGGTACCCGACCCTGAGCAGCAGCGAATCCGGCGCGAGGAGCGCAAGGCCCTGCGGTGAGTCTCGTATGCGGCGAGTCATTCAGTACCGTTAGTGGACCATGACTGATCCACTCGCGCCGCTGGCCGCCCTGCCGGGAGTATCCGACGCTGCCGAATCCGCCCGTGATGCGTTGAGCAAGGTGCACCGTCATCGCGCCAATCTGCGGGGATGGCCGGTGACCGCGGCCGAGGCTGCGGTGCGGGCGGCCAGGTCTTCGTCGGCGCTGGATGGCGGCACGATGAAGCTGAGCGCCGATGGTGCGGTGGAGGACCCGATACTGGCCGGCGCGCTGCGGGTTGGTCAGGCGCTCGATGGGGACGCGCTCACTCAGTTGACCGCGGTGTGGTCGCGTGCTCCACTGCAGGCATTGGCGCGTCTTCATGTGTTGGCGGCCACTGGCATGGCAGACGAGGACACTCTGGGACGCCCGCGCCCCGGCGTCGACACCGATCGGCTGGAGTTGTTGGCGCAACTTGCATCGGGTGGAACATCGGTGTCCGCGCCGATTCTCGCGGCGATCACGCACGGGGAACTGTTGGCACTGAATCCCTTTGGTTCTGCCGATGGTGTGGTCGCCCGCGCGGCGTCCCGATTGGTGACGGTCTCACGCGGGCTGGATCCGCACGCGCTCGGTGTCCCCGAGGTGATGTGGATGCGGCAGTCCGGCAGATACCGTGAGCTTTCTTCCGCGTTCGCCGCAGGTACACCCGAAGCCATCGCTGCCTGGATCATCTTCTGCTGTCAGGCATTAACGGCGGGTGCGGCAGAGGCGACATCGATCGCTGATAGCGCTAAGCGCTGACCGAGACTGGCCTGAACATTAAAAACGGGCGACGGTCCGAATGAATCGGCCCGCCGCCCGTTAGCACGGATCCTCCGGTTACCAAGCGTGCAATGTGGGTTGTGTGGGTGGCCTCGGCGCTTTCACGACGCTTCCAACTCGGACTTCACCCAAGAAGTCTGATGAATTGTCTCTGTTCGCGATTACGCAGGCCCACAACGCTTCTGCCCTTGTCGCGGCGTGCTCCGCGTGGGTGCCGTGGTCCGTGCTGGGAATCCTAGGTCGGGAGATCGATCCTTCTCTTCCGGGTCGACCTTGGCCTTGCCAGGCTTCCGTACCTACTTTCTACACTGAGACGACGGTCACATCAAGGGGTAATTCGTTTGGTCACTGCATTGTTACGTGCGTGCCGAAAGTGACATGTGTCTAGTACTACGGCCGTAGCTTGCGAATCAGCGAATAGGTAAGTGCGCCAGCGGCGATCGCGCTCAGCCCCACGGCCGCCGTGGTGGCGGCCGCCGCGCCGGAGGGAACGGGTATCCGGTCGCCCAGCGACACGGGCCGTGAGAACGTCAGCACCGGCCATCCGCGTGCCATGGATTCCTTGCGTAGCGCCCGGTCCGGGTTGACGGCTGTCGGGTGACCGACAGACTCCAACATGGGCAGGTCGGTGATCGAATCGGAGTAGGCGTAGCAGTGCTCCAGTGGGTAGCCCTCGCGCTTGGCGAGTTCCTGGATCGCGGCCACCTTGCCTTCCCCGTAGCAGTAGAAGGCGACATCTCCGGTGTACTTACCTTCTTCCACCACCATGCGCGTGGCCATGGCGTGGGTGGCGCCGAGTGCGCGCGCTATGGGGGCCACGATCTCTTCGCCGGACGCCGAGACCACCACAACATCACGGCCGCAGAGTTTGTGATCGGCGATCAGATCGGCCGCCTCGGCGAACACCAACGGATCGACGATGTCGTGAAGTGTCTCGGCCACGATCGCCTTCACCTGTTCGACATCCCACCCCGTACACATGTTGGTGATGTGTGTGCGCATGCGATCCATCTGGTCGTGATCGGCACCCGACAGCAAGAAGAAGAACTGCGCATAACTCGATTTCAAGACGGCGCGTCTATTTATTAGGCCCTGGTCGAAGAACGGCTTGCTGAAGGCGAGGGTGCTCGACTTTGCGATCACGGTCTTATCCAGATCGAAGAAGGCCGCCGTTCTGGGGGCTTGGCCGGCGTCCGTGGGCTCACTGATGGCCGCGGCATCCCGGTCTTCGACAGACGGAGAGGATCCGGGTGCCGTTGCGTGGTCGGTCACAGCTCGAGGATAGATCTCACGGACTACATCGTCGGGTCCATCAGTAAAGTCCCAGTTCAGCCGGGGTAGTCTGGTAACGCGGCTACGCCAGAAGAAGGGTTGCCTTTCTTTGGCTTTTTTCAGCCGATTGGTCTTGCCACCCTCACCTGGTTCGTGTGTATAGTGGGGTTACTCGGCTATGCCGAGTGTGTCTCAGCCCGACCCCCCGGGGCTGAAGCACGACGACCCTCGCCTCCTCCCCCCCCTGGCGAGGGTCGTCCTCTTTTCTGGGGACGTTTATCACCGATTTTTGCGGCTCATCCCGGATCTATCCACAGATTCGTATCCATCCCCAATCTCGATGAGGCCCCTGGCGTTCACGTCGCGCAACCTTGATGGTGGAGCGCGTGGAGGCAAATGCGGGGGAGCCGATCGTCGTGGCAGTCGGCGATGGACGGCTTGGCAACGACATCGAGCGGATCGTCGCCGCGACTGGCAGGCCACTGATCACCGCTACCGATGCCGGTTCGATCGGCAGGCAGGCCTGGACCCGCGCGAGTGCGGTGCTGCTCGATGGAGCCGACCCGTCGTTGGAAGCTGTGATCAGACTGCCTCGTCGTGCGCGGGTGTTACTCATCTCTGGGGACGAGCCGACAAGTGAGATGTGGCGCAGAGCGGTCGCGGTGGGTGCCGAGCAGGTGCTCACCTTGCCCGAGGACGAAGTCAGGCTCATCGAGGCATGTGCGGCGATGCCGGTCAGCGCCTCGGCGGGTCGCGCCCCGGTGATTGCGGTGGTGGGAGGACGCGGTGGCGCCGGTGCGTCGGTGCTGTGTGCGGCGATTGGTCTCTGCGCGCCGGGCGGTGCGCTCATCGTCGATGCCGATCCGTACGGAGGCGGAATCGACCTACTGCTCGGATGGGAGGACGTCGAGGGCCTGCGCTGGCCGGACATCGATATGCGCAGTGGTCGAGTGGGTTTCGAAGCTCTTCGACGTGCGCTGCCGCATCGGCGCGGGCTTGTCGTGGTGTCGGGCGACAGAACGGGTGGCGGAGGCAACACGGAGGCGATCGGTGGGGTCATCGATAGTGCACGCGACGCCGGCGTGCCGGTGATGGTCGACCTTCCGCGGCGTCTCGGTGCGACAAGTGTGGCCGCACTGGAGCGCGCGGATCTGGTGGTCGTGGTGACACCTGCCGAGGTGCGAGCCTGCGCGGCCGCTGCGCTTGTGACCAGCGCGATACAGCTCATCAATCCGAACGTTGGCGTTGTGGTGCGAGGTCCGGCTCCGAGCGGGTTGCGGGCGGCCGAGGTGGCCGAAATCGTGGGGGCCCCAATGATCGCCGCGATGCGGCCGGAACCGAATCTCGGCAATCGCCTCGACAACGGCGGTCTGCGATTATCGCGCCGCTCACCGTTGACGGGTGCCGCGCACGCCGTGCTGGCGCTGGTCTCGCGGGAGGGCAAGGTGGCGGCGGCATGACCGGATCGCTGATCGATCGCGTTCGGGAACGGCTCGCGACCGAGAACGCGACGCTGCGTCCTACGGCGGTAGCGGCGGTGATACGCGCTGAATCCGGTGGCGTACTGGGTGATAGCGATGTGCTGCATAACATAAAGGAGCTCCAAAGTGAGCTGGCCGGTGCGGGCATCCTCGAGCCACTGTTAGGCGCGGACGGAGTCACAGATGTCTTGGTCACCGCGCCGGATCGGGTCTGGGTGGATGACGGTCAAGGATTGCGGCTCACAGCAGTGCGATTCGCCGACGAGGCCGCCGTGCGGCGACTCGCGCAGCGGCTGGCTCTCGCGGTGGGGCGACGTCTCGATGACGCGCAACCGTTTGTCGACGGTCAGCTGACTGGGATCGGCCCACCGCGTTCAGTGGTACGCCTTCATGCTGTGCTGGCGCCGATCGCGGTGGGCGGAACATGTGTCTCGCTGCGCGTATTACGCCCGACTGCTAAGGGTTTGGATCAGCTGATCGCTGATGGCACCGTCGCTGAAGACGCTGGAGTCTTGCTTCGCGGGATGCTGGCGGCCCGGCTGGCGTTCCTCGTAACGGGGGGAACTGGCGCGGGTAAGACGACGCTGCTATCGGCCCTGCTCGGAGCCGTCCATCCATCGGAACGCATCATCTGCGCCGAGGACGCCGCCGAGCTCGCGCCGCGTCATCCGCATGTGGTCACATTGGCTGCACGCACCGTCAACGTCGAGGGGGTGGGAGAGGTCACCCTCCGCCAGTTGGTGCGGCAGGCGTTACGGATGCGACCCGATCGCATCGTGGTGGGAGAGGTGCGGGGCGCCGAGGTGGTTGAGCTACTGACCGCGCTGAACACCGGTCACGATGGAGGTGCGGGAACTGTCCACGCAAACGCCCCGGCAGAGGTCCCGGCAAGACTGGAAGCGCTCGGGGCGTTAGGTGGGCTCGATCGTGCCGCGCTCCACTCGCAGTTCGCCGCGGCAGCCTTATCTGTAGGTACATGTTGGGTGTACTCGACTGTCCTCGACGGTTGCTGGTGGCCTGTTTGATTTCGTGAGCTACAGGGTTATCTGTAGTGCTGTACTTGATGAGCTGTGTGTCTCATCGCATCTACGTGAGCGTCTCGTTGACTTGCTCACGGTCTCAGGGTGTTTGGCGATGAAGTCGTCCGTTGGATTGAGCAAGGGCGGAAGCGCTCAAACTTTAGATAGATGCGTCTCTGAGCGGGCATGCGTAGTGATGTTCTGCTGGGCAGTGCGCTACAACGATTCGCGATCATGATGCCGTGAAGTCTGATAGAACTCTGCCAAGATGCTGTCGATCAGTGTGGCTGGTCGACAGGTTGGCGCATGGAAATGTCGGGGGTGTTACGCGTAATGCATGCTCTCCCAATGAAGATGAGGAAGAAGCATGGCACGTAAAAAGCCTTCAGCTACGGCGACAACCCTGTACCGGCTCACCGATGTGACTGACCTGCGCAGCGCTATCCGTCAGAAGTACCTCAACGACCGCGAGAATTTCACGGAGATTGCCTGCTCGGTGGCTGACCGTGAAGCTCTGCTGGTACATGGGCATATGAAAACCGAACGTGCCCGGTGGGCCGATCGTCTCGGCACGTTGATCGGTCAGTCGTTGACTGCTTCCAATCAGAACGCCGCGGCGGTGCTGTTGATCAAGGGCAAGGAATCATCAACTGGCGACACTGGCGATCCCGCAGCTGTAGAGACCGATGCAGATGGTGAGACGGATACCCAGGACGCCTCCGATGGGCACATCACGGTGTGGGCAGTGGCCTACGGGATGGGGTTTCACCTGTTGGATCAAGCCTATGTCGATCCGGGTTTCGGGCAGCGCATCGCGATACGTACCGCGCACGCCGATAGCTTGAATTCGTTGACCAGCAAGACAATGGACAGTCGCGCCAAAGTGGACCGATCCTCAATTCCGTCGGGTTCACAGCTCAGCGGCTTTGGTCTCGGTGATTTCGGCGAGTTGGTCACCCGTGTGGTCGCCACCGCGCAAATCGAGGGTTTAACCGTCGACAAACCCTTCAAGGTGCGCGGCGCTGATGCACTGAATCTGCCATTGGCCCACAGTCCCAGCGCTCTTCTCGAAGACCTTGTCTTGATTGAGCAGACGCTGAAAAAGGCTCCGCTGAAAGAACTTCAGATTCTGGAGCAACTTGTGGCCCTGAAGAAGGACAACCCGACCGCTGCCAAGCTCGACAGACTCTTGGCTGCCGCGCTCCTAGATGCCGGCAGTGTTCAGGTCGGGATCGCCTGGCCGTATGAGGGTGTCAATGAGAACGGCACCCCCGCCTCGTTCCGCATGAAAGGGCACGGGGTAAAGACGACAAACGACGGCGTCCCCTCCGTTGAGGTGATCCGGCAAGTAATCGATTCCAAGAACGTTCTGGGATCGCTGACCGACATCAAGGTCCAACTGTTCAGCGATCCCGATGGGCAAAGTCCTATCAGCTCAGATATTCCGCTGCGCAAGTGGATAGCGTTCGAAGATGTCGTGGATAACCGCCGATACTTCCTGCACGATGGCCTGTGGTACCTGATGGATGACAACTATGCTGCACAACTCCAGACCCGGGTGCGTGAAATATTCAGTGGTACATGGGAATCGGCTTTGCCGCCATGGAACCAGCAGGGCGACAACATGATATCGGAGGAGCAGTACAACATTGACGCCGCCAAACATCTCGGCGGATGGGTACTTGACCGGCAACTGATCACCACGACCCAGAATCGGCGTGGGTTTGAAACATGTGACATTCTGGCACCCGACGGCGCCTTGATCCATGTGAAGAAAGCTAACGCCTCAGCGCCGCTGAGTCATCTATTCGCCCAAGGCCATAACTCAGCTCACTCTCTGCTGCACGACAACGAAGCCCGCACCAAGTTCCGCGCACTTGTGAGGAAAAACGGTGGCGACCCCGAGCTGGTCAAGCGCAAACCCGCGGCGGTGGTGTTCGCCATCGCACGGTCAGCCACCGGCAAAGACGCGTTCGATCCCGACAGCCTGTACAGCTTCAGTCAAGTCACACTGGTAAGGACCGTCGATGACCTCAATGCGGCAGGCATCAAGGTCTATGTCGTACCGATCGACAACGACGCTGGCGTCAACTAGCGCGGGTGTAGCGCCGCTCAGTGCGCCGCATCAGATGGCGGCGGCGCGGACGGATGGATCAACACCGACAGCGCCATGTCGTAGCCGTGCATCATGGTGCGCAGCTTCTTGTAGGTCTGCATGCGGGTATGTGCCTGCTGCGCGAATGCCTGCGCTTGCTGCGCGGCGGCCTCGGCTTCACCGATTACCGCATCCATCGCCGCGTCGGCGGCGGCTTTGACCGATATCAACGCATCGAGTACGTCAGCCAGTCGTGGCTGACCGGCCGGGCCATCGGAGCTGCCGTCACCAGATGATGCTCGTCCACCGCGGTCGAAGCTGTCCTCTGTTGGAGGGCGTACGGCGAAGTTTCGCCGCCGCAGATATGCATCGACCACATCGCGATGTGAGCGCTTGTTGGATTTTGTACCGAGGCTGGGAAACACCTCGAACGCGAGGCCACCTTCTTGCTGCCGTTCCCATTTGTCCCACCAGCTGCGGACGGTGTTCGGTTGTCGCCGGCCCCCTGTGCGGGCCGCGATGGCGTTGGCATCGAGCCACTCGGGACCAGGGGCGGCGGTCTCGGGCACCATGAGTCAACGATAAAGTGAATGCGCCAATTTGGGCTATGGTGGGACAAAATATGGCTGTTGGGATATTGATTCGTTATATATTGGCGCAAAATCCCGTAATATGTGCCATGTGGTGGCGCGATTCGATAGTTCAGTGCGCTGTGAGCGGGTCGTTGGCGCAATGGGTAGCCTGCTTGACGGAGAACCGTCGATCTATGTTCCTGACGGCGCCCGCATCACCGGGGGGCGCGGCGATGCGTTTGTGCGTATCGACTGGGCCGAACACGACCGCCGTCAGCGCACCGGGCTCAAGGCAATTACCCAGCTGTGGCACTTGGACATGCTGATGAACCTGCCCTTGGATGAGCCGGTCGCAGCCGACACCCTCACCAGCGACGAGCAGTGGTGCCTAGATCGCGTACCTGCCGGAGCGGTTGAACGCGACGGTCGATGGGCCATCCGTCGGTGCAAACCCGTCACCACGATCGCCGCCGTTGTGCTCTGGGGTTCACACCTGCACAAGCTGCTCAAGGGCGTTGCACCTTTTGCGCGGGTGGCTCAGCGGATGCTCGTGCTCGATCACGTGCCTGAACAGTTCGATCAGATCGCCTGGGAGGCCCGCTACCAGGGCACCGGGGTGTGGGCGGCCACTGATACCGAAGCGATCGAGCTGATCGCGCCCGAGCCCGTCCGGCCGCGCTACTACACGCCGGCGCGGTGGAAAGCCAATGAATACGCTTACCGCGCTTGGCTCACGATGCAAAAACAACCGGAGCGCGCCAGCCAGGGTTATCCCGCTTGACCAGGGCCACCAGTGTGGGATCGATGATGACCGCGGCGCGTGAGTGGTTGAGCTCGTGATAGCGATCGGCGGCTTCGACGCGTTCTCGGCTGAGCCAATCCAAGCGCTTGTCGACATGAACTTGCAGTAGCTCCTGGCACCACGCCGCCGCCCCGTGCACGTTGTGCTCATGGATTTCGTTGTGGGCCTGGGGATGTGGCACATACTTGTGTGGCTGCTTGCCGCAGATACGGCACGAAGAGGGCACCGAGTCGAAGTACCAGTCGCCGTAGGTCAGCGGATTGCGGTAGGTCAGCAAGTCCAGATGAAAACGGCCCGGGACACCGCCGCGGGCGAAGCCGGTGTTCTCGTCCCCAGGCGCTGCGGGCCAGCGCATCCCCGAACGGATGCCGATTCCAGCCATCGCGGCTCCCGCACACAGTGCATCGGTGGCAATCAGCGCATCCACACCTAACAACCACGCTCCTGGATGCTCGCGCAGGACCCTCTGCAAGCCGGTGACTCGATTGCTCTTAGCAAGAGCCTCCCGGTCGCCGGCGAACACAAACCCCAACGGCATATGCGCCAACGGCTCCAGCTCGGTGAGGAACTGTGAGACCACCGACGCATTGAGCATGCGCGCATGTGTCGGAATCAATCCGACCACACGGTCAGAGGGCTCTGTCTGAAGCAACCTTCGACGCAGTGCCCGTAGGGTGCCCCAGTCCTCGGCGGCCACGAACCGCGAAGGGGTGAACACCGCATCAGCTCCTGAACTGTCCAGATAGTTCGGCGCCCAGGAACTCAGATCAATGTGCCCTGATCGGGCGCTGGGCCGATCCAGAAGCCCCGAGGCGGGAAGCTCCAGCGGTCGGCGAGCGGTGCCCTGCTTGTGGCGCCAGTGCCCGGGGTCGACCACAACCGTGACCCGCCGCTGCTCTGCGAGGGTTTGACGGATGTGCCGGGCCTCTGATCGGTCACGGATGATGACAGCGATGTTGCTGCGCGCTGCGGCCTGCAGAGCTACCGGCAGCATGTCACGGTCGGTATAGACCGCTACCCGCGTCCCGAATGGATCGGGATCCACCGTATTGACAACATCCACAGCTTCCACTATCGCAAATGAGTCCGACACCATGCGGTCGCCAAACTCTGAGAATTGTTTGGCAAATTCACTTGTCTTGCCTCAGCGCCGCGAGACCGCAGATGAACCCGGGCCCGTTCAGCCATCCGGAATTTGATTAATGAACCTGCATCAATCATTCGTCCTAACGGGCCGGGGATGCCTGCGGATGTCGCGGTCTGCGCTGCGGCCGGCGGTCAGCTCAATTCTGAGCGGTAGATCCGTTCATGGGCGCCAGGGCCATCCCGAAATTGTGATGAGAGTTCCAGGCCGCATTGCTTTCGCAGAACGGCTGCCGGGTGCAGATTGCGCCCAGCGGTGCCCTTCCTCGGCATCGCGGCCGCAATGGCATTCGTATACCTTCACACCCAGGCCACACGGCGTCGGGGCCGGGCTCACAGCGCACGGGATGCACAGTGCGTAAACATCTTTGGTGCGCCACTAGTTGGGCACGATGTCGTTGACCCATTGGGCACGTTGTTCCCGGGTGGATATCCAGTGGGCTGCGATCTTCTCGCCAACGGCTCGCTGAAGGTTGCGTAGATCGTTGTGGGAACGCGCTTGGCGCGCATCGTTCTTTTCGTGGTGCACCCGGTATTGCTCACGCTCCTCGGCTGTTGCATGCAAATAGCAGTGAGCCCCGAACATTCCCGAACCTAGGTAGATCGCCGAATTGGTACAGTCCTCGCCGGTCGTCTTGACCATCGCCGAGCACCTGGGGCGTTGTCCGGCAACGGTTTGAGTGCGATCGGGTCTGGGCAGCTGGTACAGATGACGCTCCAACCGGTCGCACAGCGCCGGAACCGGCAGCACCTTGGTGGCGCCACGGCGTACCGCGGCGTTGTGCCGGGCGAAGATTGCCTTAGGGCGCGATAACCCGTTGCCCCATCGTTCATCGAGCTCGGCGCCCTGATGCACGATGCTGGCCGCCTGGTAAGCCTCCAAGGTGCCGCGGTGCGCGGCCAGGATGTCGTTGGCCAGGTCGGCGAAATTGAGGTCAGCCTGCTCCGGCAAGGTCTGCAGCACCAGAAGGCATTCGAGCATCTTCATACGCAGCTCATCAATGACATCTAGGGCCAGTGCGGACACGGTCTCGTCAGGGTCAAAGTCGGGATCAGTTTCGAACACGAAGCAGCAATGTACTACTAGTAGGGCAGACTTTTGGTACGGACGCGCAATAACTGAGGTGCGTGCCTACCCGACCCAGCCAGAACGACCCTGCGCGTGTGGCGCGTTGGGAACAGACCCGAGCCAACGTCGGCCGCAGGATTCGTGAATACAGATTGCGCAAGGGGTTGACCCAAGAAGGGCTAGCTTTGCAATCAGGGGTGACGCGCAATGTGTTGATCGACGTCGAACACGGTCGAAGGGGCCTGCTCTATGAGCGCCTGTTCGACATCGCCGACGCGCTGGGAATCGCCGTCGGTGATCTCGTCGAAGATTGACCGTTGCTCGGCCGCGTGAACTAGTGCGGCGATGAACGCCAACAACTGACTTGACAGCTGAGATTGTCGGTGGGATCTCACGTTTGGGCGATCAAGCCTGCACCGCCCCTGATCCACCCAGGCGCCCACGAGAGTGCTGCCTGATCAAACGGAACTCTCCGAAGCGTTGGGTTCGCCGATGCAGGCCAGGTATGGCGGTAGACCCGGCGGAGTGCAGGTGCTGCCGAACGGGTATGGCCGACACGTCTCCGGTGGAGTGCATCAAGGTCCATGCAGCGGCCGTGCGGACGCACCTCTGATGCCGGTGACCTGCTGACCACCGTGCTGATGTTCTCCGGCACAGGCAGCAGCCGACCTGTGCCCGTGCAGCGTGCCCTAGCCCG
>NZ_LJYH01000015.1:0-39426 GCF_001440005.1 Mycobacteroides sp. H001 | reverse complement strand
ACGGGACTCGTTACCGTTGGGAGGTTCAAGGCTTGCGGGCACCTTCAACGCCACGTGCCCCCGGTGGACTTGTCGAGGATTGCAGTCACGCGTGGATTCTGGATGAATATCAGAAAGCCCAGGTTCGCCTAGTTGGCGTTGTATCCCGGTGGTGCGATTACATGTGATGCTCGTTCGCCCTCGTACACCGCAACCTGGCCGTTGGGCCAGCACCCGAGGGTGAAGTAGCGGGCCCAAAGTTGCCAGATGATTTCCCATTCGCGGGACTGAAGGTCGAATTTCTCGGCGGGAAGCCCGAATTGGGCTGCGGCATCGGCGGAAATGACTGCCGAGTGCGAATCGGGGTCATCGATCAGCGGGGCCTTGAGTGCGGTTGCCAGCTCTTTGGCGCGCTCGGCATCTCGCCGACTGTTCGACAGCAACGCCTCCAAAACCAGTGCTTCGGATCTGGCCAGCGCACTGCGTGCTTGCTCCACCATCAACATATTCACATCGGCCAGCAGCGAACTAAATAGCGGATAGGCGTCCGGGGATTTGGTCACGCGGGCCTCAGCTTCGTCGACCGCAGCCACGATCTCTTTGGCACTGGCCAATGATCGGCCACCGATCTGGAACTGCGGGTCCACAGGACCCAGGTCCCCGCCCGGGCCCATCAAGATTCGGTCCGCGCCCAGGCACAAGATCGTCGCCGCGCTCTTGGCCATATCCGGAACCAGGATGGTCAGTTCAGTGCATCGACAACGCAACGCCCGCACGATCCTGATCGCCGTCTCACCATCACCACCAGGGGAGGACAGCAGCACATGCATCGGCTTATCCCCGGGACAGTCGAACAGGACTTCCTCAAGATAGGTGATGTTTTGCGGGAAGATCTGATCGAGCATTACGATCAGATTCGCGCCGGTCACTTCTTGATACCGGCGGATCAATGACTGGCGCGTATACCGAGCCTCATGTCGTGCACCGAAAAGCGGGGTTCGGGACTGTGTTACCGCCTGATTCCGACCGCCTGCCGGAAGCTCTTCGGCTTGCCGCTTCGCGCGTTCTTTGCCTGTTCTCGAGCGTGCTGAGCTATCGCTATTTTCTTTTGCCAATCTATGTCGGTCCCCTCAGGCGCCCCGAGGGGAGACCGCACGTCATCGTTGTCCGTGATGGTCATCCGCATCTCACCTCCCCTGCGTATGAATGTTCCTACAAACCGCAGGGTAACCCTAGTATCTGAGAACCGACCCAAGGACACCCCTGCCGTTGCGTAATCGCGACACTAACTCAACCCACTGACATCAGGCAGAGCTCCGCCCGCGGTTCCACCCCAGGAACCGGTTGGTCATCGATCCTGAGGTAGGACGCTGTTGCAAAAGACTTCTCTTGGCGGCTTGCCCTGATGCCTAATGTTTGCTACATGATCAAATTCCGCCGGGCAGTGTTCGATTTGACGATCCCGTTCAATGTAATGGCGGTGCTGTGGGTGGGCCGTGGTCTGTTCGGCGCAACGTTGGCCGGGATCGCGCTACTCATGCTGGTGTTCATCGTCCCGGTTCTCGTCGTAGCGTTGATTGCCTCGACAGCCCTTGCGTTCTCGCAGCCCCCGAAGACCGGTGCGGCTTTCCTCCGCCCAGACAGTCGCCCAAGCAACTTTTTGGCTGATCATGCTGATACTCGGTGTTGTGATCGTCGATGTGGATGACCAAAGCCACGAGGAATCCATTCTGATCAATATCTTCGGATGGAGCCCCGAGTTGCTCGATATAACCCTGGAGTTAGAGAAGGTGCTCGCCTTCAGCGCGATCTGGCGAGCGCGGCGACAAGGCCGGACCTCGACGCGACAGAGTTTAGCTACGTGTAGTACCCGCCGCCTTAGCTGAGTCATCAGACGTTTAGAGCCTAAATCTAGAACAGTGGCGGCATCTCTACCTGCGCTGTGAGTAACTATCTGAGCTGCGTAAGGGGCGCGGTCGGGGTGTGCTGGGCGGCGCCGTCGCTTAGGGTTACCGGCACCGACGCTGATACGTGATGAGACTTTGACGAGGACGGTAGTACGTTGACACCGCAATCGACCCCACCTGACAACACCCAGGGCACCGCGAATCCGGTGCGGCGTGCCTGGCGCAGCATCAGGCCCCAAGTCTTCATTCCGGCATCGATCATCATCATCGCGATGATCGCCCTCGCCGTCGTGTTGGCGAAAGGCAAACAGGATGCGTTTGCCCAGCTGAACAAGACAATCGGCGAGGGGGTCGGCTGGTGGTACATCCTCATTGCCACCGGATTTGTGGCGTTCGCGTTGTACTGCGGCCTTTCCCGAGTCGGCACCATCCGGCTGGGCCGAGACGATGAGCAGCCCGAATTCAGCTTCCCCGCGTGGCTGGCCATGCTGTTCAGCGCAGGAATGGGGATCGGCCTGGTCTTCTACGGTGTCGCCGAACCACTAAGCCACTACATGCATCCCCCCGCGTCGCGTGGTATCCCAGCACAGACCACCGCGGCAGCAAACCAGGCCATGTCATTGACCTTGTTCCATTGGGGGCTGCATGCCTGGAGCATCTACGTGGTCGTCGGCCTCGGCATGGCCTATATGACCTATCGCAAGGGACGCCCCTTGTCGGTGCGGTGGTTGTTAGAGCCGCTACTAGGACGTCAGCGCGTGGAGGGATTCATCGGCGATGTAGTCGATGTCGTGGCGATCGTCGGCACATTGTTCGGTGTCGCGACCTCACTAGGTTTCGGCATCACACAGATCGCGGCCGGTTTGCAATACCTGGGGTGGATTCAGGTCACCAACGGGTGGAAGGTCGCCTTGATAGCCGTGATCACCTCAGCGGCCACGCTCTCGGTTGTCAGCGGAGTCAGTAAAGGTCTTAAATGGCTGTCCAACATCAACATGATGTTGGCCGCGGCCTTGACCGCCTTCGTGCTGTTGCTAGGTCCCACACTGTTTCTCCTGCAATCGTGGGTGCAAAACCTCGGTGGTTACATCCAATCCCTACCGGCATTAATGCTGCGCACAGCACCGTTCTCTCACGATGGCTGGGTCATCGACTGGACAGTGTTCTATTGGGGTTGGTGGATGAGCTGGGCACCGTTTGTCGGCATGTTCATCGCCCGCATCTCGCGCGGACGAACCATCCGCGAGTTCGTAGGCGGAGTACTGCTGGCGCCCACGGTGATCAGTTCACTATGGTTCACCGTTTTTGGCGGCACCGCCTTATTTCAGCGCAGAGCAGCCCCGGAGACCGGCGAGGCCGTAGACCCCAACACCTCGTTGTTTCAGATGCTCGAAGGGTTACCACTCGGCGTGATCACGAGCGTGCTCGCCATCGCCGTCATCGTCTTCTTCTTCGTAACTTCCTCGGACTCTGGCTCTTTGGTGATCGACATACTGTCCTCCGGAGGCGAAATGGAGACGCCCAAGCTCAGTCGCGTCTACTGGGCGGTGTTGGAAGGGACCGCGGCCGCGGTCCTACTACTTGTTGGCGGGCGCGGTTCCCTGCAGGCACTACAGACCGCATCGATCGCCACCGCGGTACCGTTCTCTGTAATCATGGTCGCGGCATGTTTAGCCATGCTCAAGGCATTTCATTTCGATATAGCCACCACGCCCCGGTTGCTGCATATCTCAGTAGCCGATGCACTTCCGACACCGAAGGGTCGACGTGGTGGCGTCTCTGCAACTCTGTCCGGGCTGTTCGCAGTGCGCGATGTCGACGCGCATTCGTGCGAGAGGCACCCCGATACCGGTGAGCTGACCGTCCTAGATCCACCAGATCCCCTCGGAGATAATGGCTTTGAGCCCGATGAGCAAGAGTTATGGGCAGCCACAGCCAACGAGGATCCATCGACGCCACACGATTAGGCAAGCGGCTACTCGCCTGCAACGTAGCGCCAGGCTTGGCCGCTGGACGTACCCCGTAGTCGAGACGAACGTGATGCCAGGCAGCAGATGCGATGTTCGATCGAACACAACGCGGTTGGCCCTGGGATCATCTCGATGGTGGCATCCCTGTGGCACTGCAGATCCTGTCGCGGAGCGGTGATCGTCTGGAGCATGCGTCCTGATCCGTCTGAGCCTCGACGACTTGCCTGAAAGTCGCTGAGAGCACCTCACTGTGTCGAATAAGGTGAAGTACGTGTCAAACAAACGGAGCGGCGCGTCGCAGGCCCCACATGCACACGAGGTCGGCCTCCTGACCTACACGGGCCGGTTGGGCGGTGGTCTTCGGGCGGATGCACGGCGAAGGCTGCCTTCCTATGTCAGCGACTTCACCGACGGGCTGCATTCGAAAGTCGTAGCGTCTGTGGGTTTTCTGTTCTTCGCGTGCCTTGCCAATGCTATTGCCTTTGGTGGTCTTACCAGTGTTGTGACCGGCGGTGAGATCGGCATCGTGGAAATGATCGTGGTAACAGCGGTCGGCGGAATCCTGTTCGCGCTTTCTTCTGCCCAGCCTCTGACTCTGTTGGGCGGCACCGGTCCCATCGTCATCTTCACCGGCCTGTTGTACACGATATGCCAGCGTTTCGATGTGCCCTTTTTACCGGTCTACGCCTGGGTGGGCCTCTGGTCGGGCATTCTCATTCTCATCCTCGCGGTGACCGATGCCAGCGCGCTCATGAAGTTCTTCACCCGCTTCGTCGATGAGATCTTCGCAGTCCTGGTCGCTGTCATCTTTATCGTCGAAGCAGCGCGCTCGGTGGTATCGCCCTTCACTACGTCCCCCCGCAACGACGCGACCGCCCTGATGACCGTGGTGCTGGCACTGGGAACATTCCTGTTGGCCCGCACCTTCAAAACGTTCCTGCAGACCAGGTACCTGCAGCGCAGGTTCCGTGAATTCGTGGCCGATTTCGGGCCCACCATCGCCATCGCCCTGATGACACTATTCGCCTTGATGTTGCCAGAAGTCGCGGTGGCGGACGTGGCCATTCCCGACCATTTCGGCACCACCAGCGGCCGGTCCTGGCTCGTTGACATGTTCTCGTTGCCCGTCTGGCTGATAGTGGCCTGCCTCGGGCCGGCAGTCCTGGTCACCGTTTTGCTGTTTCTCGACCAGAACATTACGACGCGCCTAGTCAACAGCCCGTCGCATGCTCTGCGAAAAGGCGGCGGCTATCACCTGGACCTGGCGGTCGTCGGCGTCATCACCGCGATATGCTCGGTGTTCGGTTTGCCCTGGATCGTGGCGGCCACCGTCCATTCCCTTAACCACGTCAAGAGTCTGGCGACCACCACAGGACAAGGCAACGATTCCAGCGCCGAACGCATCGTAGCTGTCCGAGAAAATCGAGTCTCCCCACTGGCCATTCATATCCTGATCGCGGCCTCAGTTTTTATGTTGCCGCTGATCAAGCAAATTCCGATGGAAGTACTTTTCGGCCTGTTCCTATTCATGGGATTTGCCACCCTCAACGGGACGGAATTCTATGCGCGGTTGAAACTATGGTTGACCGACCCCAACCTGTACCCGGACACCCACTACGTTCGTCATGTTCCCTGGAAAGTCATCCGCCTTTTCACCTTGGTCCAGCTTCTGTGTCTGGTGGTGCTGTGGATCCTCAAGAGCAGCCCGGCGGGAATCTTATTCCCCTTATTCATCGCGATGCTGGTGCCCTTCCGCCTCCTGCTCAACCGCTGGTTCCAGCCAGAGCACCTGGCATGGCTAGACACCGACGAGGAAACCGACGACGACAGCATGGGCGACTTCCGCCCCTGAACTCGAGGCCGGGGTGAGCAAGGCGACGATCTGGCACCGTCTTCGCGACTAACCCGGAGTGACGGTGCTACGCACTAATCCAGGGCCCTGGAGGCTTCGGCTCGGACATTCTCACGAGCGTCTGTAAGTATTGGTATGCCAACAGCTCTGGCGTGAGCTTGCCAGACTTCATTGCGGCCAAGACATTCTTGATGGCCTTGGCGCGCCCCGGAGCATGCAGGTACTGGGCGGCACGTGCACCCTGGAACGATGTGCGTTCACCTTGTCCAACCCGTTGCAACAGGTTTGACCTGGCGCAGATAAGCGCTGAAGACATCGCCGAAATCCGGGCGCACAGTGCGTGGCACCGGGGGCATCGCGCACACACCCTGCTTCGCGAAACGGTTGTTCGGTACGTAATGAAAGAGGATAGAATCGGTTGCCGATATCGGTTTGGTGACTGTTCTTGGAGGTGTTGGGGTGCGGGAGTTTCAGCGGGGTGCGGTGCGGCTGCATATCTTGCATCACGCTGCCGAGGAGGAGGTTCACGGTGCGTGGATGACCGAGGAGCTGGCCCGGCACGGCTACGACATCAGCCCGGGCACGCTGTATCCGACGTTGCACCGGTTGGAGGCCGATGGTTTGTTGACATCGCGGCAGTTGGTCGTTGAGGGGCGTGCCCGGCGGCTGTATCGGGCAACACGTGCGGGTAAGGCCGCACTCAAGGAGGACTTGCGGGCGCTAGACGAGCTGGCCCGGGAGATGCTGGATCAGCAAAAACCTTGATCTTGAGTGGCTTTCGCTATGGGTTCGTGGCCGCTGCCCGGCGGTTGATGGCTGCATCCAGCGAGTAGGCGCCTGCGCCGGCCAGGAGCAGGAAGGTGGCACCGCAGAGTTGTGCCAGGTCGGTGCGCGATTCGTGGATGAAGTCCCACCATCCGGAGGCTTTGGGGAACAGGGCTGCATCAGCCCACAGGATGGGAGCTTTGGTGATCAGCAGCGCCCCGGCCATGTTGATGATCATCGGCACCGCGGCCACGCGGGTGGCTAAGCCGGCCAGTAGCAGGATGCCGCAGACAGTTTCGAGTGTTCCGTCCAGGTTCGCCAAGAAGGCAGGGGCTGGGATTCCGGCTTTGTCGAAGCGGCCGGTGCCGAGGGTTTCGGGGCGTAGGAATTTCAGGATTCCCTCGCACAAGAAGATGAGCCCGACATAGAAGCGGATCAGGATCGTTGCTGCCGGTGCGCTGGTTTGCCCCAGGCGCAACCAAGTGGCCGATGACGGTGCGGACATGGGTGACCTCGAATCTTTCCCAGTGCTGATATCGGGTTCCGTTATCAGTGAGGCTAACCGCCGATGTAGGGCGCTGTCGACCGCGAATGTGGCTGCGGCCGGGGTCTTTGTCAGGTCAGTGCCGCGTGGGCCAGGCCGATGGCGGCTCCGGCAGCGATGTACCAGGCGGTATTGAGTTTGGTTTTCCAGACCGCGACTGCGGTGGCCACCGCCAGTGCGGCGGTGAGTGGGTCGATGATGGCTGCGCGGCCCAGTTGCCAGGTGACTCCGGCCATGAGGGCCAGTGCGGTGGTGTTGAGGCCGTCGAGCAGCGCCGAAGTCCAGGGCAGCGACCGTAGTTTGTCGGTGAGGCGGGTGAGCAGGCCGACGAACACGAAGGAGGGTAGGAAGATCGCGATGGTGGCCACCAGGGCGCCGAGCGGTCCGGCGATGAGATAGCCGATGAAGGTGGCGGTGGTGAACACCGGGCCGGGGGTTACTTGTCCGATGGAGACCGCGTCGAGGAGTTGTTGGCCTGTGATCCAGCCGAGTCGTTCGACGAAATCGCCGCGCAGGAAGGCCAGCAGCACGTAACCGCTGCCGTAGAGGACGGCCCCGATTTTGAGCATCGTGGTGAACAACTGGGTCAGCTGACCGCCGGTGGGGTCGACAAACAGTGGATGGCCCACGGCGACAAGGGGTGCGGCCACGAAGCTGTGTATCTGCCCGCGCGCCCGTTTGGCCAGATGTGCCGCAACGGCCAGGCTCGCCCCGGCGGCCAGAATGACGAGCTCGTTGACTCCCGCCAGGTAGGCGGCCAGGGCGGCGGCGGCCAGCAGCGCCAGGCCGATACCTTTGATGACGGTGCGCAGCAGCGCGAACAAGGCGTGGGCGATGATGCCGATGACCACCGGCACCACCCCGTACAGCAGCCCTTCGACAGCCGGCGTTTGGCCGTAGCGCACATACGCCCAGGCCAGCGCAGTCACCATCAGCGCCGCCGGCACGATAAAACACACCCCGGCGGTGACCAGGCCCCGCCAGCGCGCCCGCTCAAAACCCAAGTGGATGGCCAGCTCAGTCGAGTTCGGGCCGGGGATCAAGTTGGTGGCGCCCATCAGGTCCACGAACCGTTCATCGCTAACCCAACCTCGCCGGCGCACCAGCTCCTGGCGCATCAGCGCGATATGCGCCGCCGGACCACCGAACCCGATGATGCCCAGGCGCAAGAAAACCCCCGCCACCTCCCACACCGTGCCGCAAGGCATCTTGCCGTGCTCGTCCATTAACGCCTCCCTCATCGCGATTCGTTCATCACCACTGCTTCGGTGTATCGGGTAGCGATATCGTAAACCGATATCTTTGGGTAGCATCGCTGCGGTGATGGTGTTCGTCCCCGATTCCTCTGCGATTAACCGGCGCCGATTCCTGGCAGCCCTTGCCGCGGTACCCCTGGCGGCGAGTGCATGCGGCAACGGATCACCTGATTCTCCGGCACCATCAGGGGGTCCGATGGGCTTCGATCGGCCGTTGCCGATCCCGCAGCTGGCGCCCTCCCAGGTCATCGACGGAGTGCGCCGATTCACGCTACAGGCCGCACCCGGCACCACTGAGATCGTGGCCGGAACCCGCACCCCGACATGGGGATACAACGGATCGGTACTGGGGCCGACGCTGCGCGCGGCCCGCGGCGAAACCGTGGCCATCACGGTGGACAATCAACTGCCCGAAAGCACCACCACGCACTGGCACGGCATGCACCTGCCCGCCCGGT
This sequence comes from Mycobacteroides sp. H001, assembly GCF_001440005.1. Taxonomy (NCBI): domain Bacteria; kingdom Bacillati; phylum Actinomycetota; class Actinomycetes; order Mycobacteriales; family Mycobacteriaceae; genus Mycobacteroides; species Mycobacteroides sp. H001. The sequence goes on along the minus strand of NZ_LJYH01000015.1, from coordinate 30,695 downwards.
ATGACGGTGGCCCGCACCAGCCGATCGCCACCGGCACCCGTTGGGAGCCCAGCTGGCGCATCGACCAACCTGCAGCCTCACTGTGGTATCACCCGCACCCGCACGGGGCCACCCTCAAACACGTCTATCGCGGCCTGGCAGGCATGTTCCTCATCGACGACGACACCTCCCCGGAGGGGTTGCCGAAAACCTATGGCGTGGATGATATCCCGCTGATTTTGCAGGACTTGAAATTCCATCCGGACGGAAGGTTGGATGAATCCGATCCCGAAGACCGGGGCCTGCTAGGTAACACCACCGCCACCAACGGCATCACCGGCGCCTACCTGCAGGTGAGCACCGGCCGGGTTCGGCTGCGAATCCTGAACGCCTCGGTCGGACGGATCTACACCCTCGGTTTCAGCGACAACCGCACCTTCACCCTGATCGCCAGCGACGGGGGTCTACTCGAAAAACCCGTGCCCCTGCAACGGATCCAGCTCAGCCCCGCTGAACGCGCCGAGATCATCGTCGAGATGTCCCCGGGCAAGCCGGTGATGTTGCGCGGCTACCCGATGACCCGGTGGCCCGATGAAACCTGGCGCGGGCGGTTCGGCCTGGCCGAGTCCTTCGACATCCTGGCGCTGCGCCCCGCACAGAACCTGCGCCACAGCCCTGCGGTGCCGGACACCCTGGCTGCTCTACCGCCTGCCGCACCGCCCGCTGGGGCGCTGGTACGGCGCTTTCATCTGCAGCGCGGCACCAATGCCGCCGGCAAAAACATCTTCAAGATCAACGACCAGCTCATGGACATGGCCCGCATTGACTTCGACATCACTGACGGCGCCCACGAAATCTGGGAAGTCGCCGGAGGAGACCGGGTCTGGCCGCACAACTTTCACATCCATGACACCCAGTTCCGCATCCTTCAGATCGCCGGGGCACCGCCGCCACCAGAGTTGGCAGGGTGGAAGGACACCGTGTTCATCTACCCGCAGACCACGGTGCGGCTAGCGGCACGATTCTCCGGTTACACCGACCCGGTCAACCCGTACATGTACCACTGCCACATGCTGTTTCACGAAGACCAAGGCATGATGGGCCAATTCCGCACTCTAGCCCCCGGACAACAACCCGGATCCAGCGCCACCGGCCCCGGCATGCACTCGTGATGGCACCACGCTCGCCGTCCCGCGATGATCGCCGCGGCATGAAGCAACGATCACGGGCCAAGCGCTGGCGTATCGCCGTTATCGTCCTGGGAGCGCCGCTGGTTGTGGCCATGCTGGCGCTGGCGGCTTCGTTCCTGTACCCGTATGTGCGCGGCGTCGAGCATGTCAACGCCGGCACCGCTGCGCAGCAGCCTCTGGTGATCCCGCCGCTGGCCGAGCCGGTGATCATCAACGGGGAGAAGGTTTTCACACTCACCGCGGCCAGCGGCCGCACCGAACTGCTGCCCGGCGCTCACTCGGATACTGCCGGCTATAACGGCAGCTACCTGGGCCCGACTATCCGTGCCCGCACCGTGGACCGGGTCCGTGTACAGGTCACCAATCAGCTCGATGCGACCACAACCGTGCACTGGCACGGCATGCATGTGCCCGCCGTCATGGACGGCGGCCCCCACCAGCCCATCGCACCCGGGGCAACTTGGTCACCGCACTGGACGATCCAGAACTCCGCAGCCACCTTGTGGTATCACCCCCACACCCTGGGTGCCACCGCGCAGCAGGTCTACTCAGGCTTGGCTGGCATGTTCCTCATCGATGACGACAACAGCGACGCCCTCGGGTTGCCCACCCAGTACGGGGTCGACGACGTTCCGTTGATCGTGCAGGACCGTAACTTCGACCCCGACAACCACATGACTTATCTACGTGATCGCACCCAAAACAATTTCGGGGAACTGGGCGACACCATCTTGGTCAACGGCACCTACGCCCCCTACCTTGATGTGCCCCGCAAACTTGTCCGACTGCGGATCCTGAACGCCTCCAACGCCCGCCGCTACAACTTCGGATTCTCCGACGAACGCCCGTTCACCCAAATCGCCACCGACGGCGCCCTTCTGCCCGCCGCCATCGAGCGAACCCGGATGCTCCTAAGCCCCGGGGAACGCACCGAAATCATCGTCGACATGACCGACACCGACAAACCGGTCACCCTCATGAGCTATGAAGTGCCCGGCGCCGCACCGATGTATCACCTCATGCGCACCCTGACCGTCGGCGACAACGACGAATACCAGCGTTTCACCATCCTGGAACTGCGCCCCAGCGGCACCCCCGCACCACACCAAACCCTGCCCGGCAAGCTCAACACCATCGAAGCCCTACACCCCGAAAACGCCGCCCAGACAAGAATATTCCGTATCACCGACCGCATGAGCATCAACGGTAAACCCATGGACCACGGCCGCATCGACGAAATCGTCACCAAGGGCGACACCGAAATCTGGGAAATCGACAACCAAGAAGCCCTGTTCTACCACCCGTTCCATATCCACCACGTCCAGTTCCAGATCCTTGACCGCGACGGCCGCCCACCCCAGGGGTACGAACAAGGATGGAAAGACACCGTCCACGTCGCGCCATTCGAAAAAGTAAGAGTCATCGCCAAATTCGATACCTACGCCGATACCGGTTGGCCGTACATGTACCACTGCCACATCCTCGAACACGAAGACATGGGCATGATGGGCCAATACATGATCGTCGAACATCCCGTAGACAAACCCACACTGCAATCACCACTGAACGGCCAACACAACAGCGGCACCGACAACCACCGGCATACCGCATAGACCACCACCGGTCTCGCAAATAGCGGATGGGGCGGGCGACTCTAAGTCGCCCAGGGTTTAGCGGCAGCAGTCGGGATCCAGAACGGTGCATAGGGCCGTCAAAGCGTCTGGTATAGGACGGTGAAAGACGTTCATGCCCCGTCGATCCGACTCCACCAGCCCAGCCTTGCGCAGTTGGTTCATGTGGTGACTGACCGTTGATTCGCTGAGCCCAAGCACCTCGGCCAGATCCCCGCCGATGATCTCGCCCTCGGTGGCGCTGAACAGCTGGGACATGATCTTGACCCGCACGGGATCGGCCAGGGCCTTGAGCCGCAGCGCCACCTCCAACGCCTGCGCGTCACTCATCGGCCCGGCCGCTACGGGCGCGCAGCAGACCGGTGCGGAGATATCCACCGTGGGAAGTGCCTTGGGCATGTTTCCAGCATCCCCAATGGGTTGACATATGTCAAAGAAGTGGCAGACTGGGCGCTGTCCGACTAGTTCGATGAATATCTCATTCCTTCGGAGGTGGACCCGTGTCCCGTATACAGCTTGCGCTTAATGTCGATGACCTTGACGAGTCAATCGAGTTCTATTCCAAGCTCTTTGGTGCGCAGCCGGCCAAGCGTAAACCGGGCTATGCGAACTTTGCGATTGATGAGCCGCCGTTGAAGCTGGTGCTTTTGGAGAACCCCGGCCGCGGCGGCACCGTCAACCATCTGGGGGTTCAGGTCGAGTCCAGTGAGCAGGTGCATGCGGAGATCGCCCGGCTTACCGATGCGGGGATGTTCACCGAGGAAGAGATCGGGACGACGTGCTGTTTCGCCACTCAGGACAAGGTGTGGGTCACCGCACCCGATGCCGAGAAGTGGGAGATCTACACGGTGTTGGCCGATTCGGAGACCTTCGGTACCACCCCGGAACTGCTCGGCCAGGGTGAGGCGTGCGCCTGTGATCATGTCGAGGCCACTGACACTGATGATTCCACTCAAAACACCGAAGCTGACGAGGCGCCTTCCTCGTGCTGCGCGACCCGATGACCCAGGCAACGCCCCCTGCCGCCGCACCTGCGGCGGCAGGCAAGCTCTCGACTCTGGACCGGTTCTTGCCGGTGTGGATCGGTGTGGCGATGGCCGCGGGGTTGCTGCTGGGCCGAGGCGTCCCCGGCCTGAACACGGCACTGGAAAAGGTTCAGGTCGAAGGCATTTCGCTGCCGATCGCGATCGGGCTGCTGATCATGATGTACCCGGTGCTGGCTAAAGTCCGTTACGACCGCCTCGACACCGTCACTGGTGATCGCAAGCTGCTGATCGGCTCCTTGGTCTTGAACTGGGTGCTGGGCCCCGCGCTGATGTTCGCGCTCGCGTGGCTGCTGCTGCCGGATCTGCCCGAGTACCGTACCGGCCTGATCATCGTCGGACTGGCCAGATGCATTGCCATGGTGATCATCTGGAACGACCTAGCGTGCGGGGACCGCGAGGCGGCCGCCGTGCTGGTGGCACTTAATTCGGTGTTTCAGGTGTTGATGTTCGCCGTGTTGGGCTGGTTCTACCTGTCGGTGCTGCCCGGTTGGCTGCACCTGCCTCAAACCGAGATCAGCACCTCGCCGTGGCAGAACGCCAAATCCGTGCTGATCTTCCTAGGCTTTCCGCTGCTCGCCGGATACCTGTCGCGGCGCCTCGGCGAGAAGACCAAGGGCCAGGCCTGGTACGAGTCGAAGTTCCTGCCCGTGATCGGGCCGTGGGCGCTGTATGGGTTGTTGTTCACGATCGTGATTCTCTTTGCCCTGCAAGGCGATCAGATCATCGCCAAGCCCTGGGATGTGGCCCGCATCGCACTGCCACTGCTCGCCTACTTCGCCATCATGTGGGGCGGCGGATACCTCCTCGGTGCCACCATGAAACTCGGCTATGCCCGCACCACAACACTGGCGTTCACCGCGGCCGGGAACAACTTCGAACTCGCCATCGCCGTGGCGATCGCCACCTACGGCGCCACGTCCGGACAAGCCCTCGCCGGCGTCGTCGGCCCCCTCATCGAAGTGCCCGTACTCGTCGCACTCGTCTACGTATCGCTGGCACTGCGGCGCCGATTCACCACTGCCCCTGCCCCTGCCCCGATGACGAATGTGACGGAATAACCCATGACCGACAGCACCGCGACCCACCGCACACATCCCGACCTGTCAATCGATCAGCGCCACGCCCTGCACACCGCCTCGACCCGCTTAGAGACCGAGTTTTCCGGAACCTTCGGCGCTGAAACCATTGAACAGTTCCTGCACTCGTCCTACGAACAATTCGCAGGCAGGGCAACAGTTCCCAATTTTCTGCCGCTGCTGGCCGAACGGTTCGCCCGCCAACGCCTGCACGCGCTGGCCCGGGTCGAAGGCAAGGTCAACGACGGCAAACCCACCGTGCTGTTCCTATGCACCCACAACGCCGGCCGCTCCCAGATGGCGCTGGGGTTCTTCAACCACCTGGCCGGCGATCAGGCCGTGGCCTGGTCCGGCGGAAGCGAGCCGGGCTGTGAAATCAACCCCGCCGCGATCGAAGTGATGCGTGAGGCAGGAATCGATATCACCGGCGAATACCCCAAGCCGTGGACCGACGAAATCGTGCAAGGCGCCGACGTCGTGATCACCATGGGCTGCGGGGACGCCTGCCCAGTCTTTCCCGGGAAACGCTACGAGAACTGGAACCTGCCCGACCCCGCCGGACAATCCGCCGATGCCACCCGCCCCATCCGCGACGGCATCGAACAGCATGTCCGCACCCTGCTGGCCGAACTGGGCGTGACCGCAACCCAGTAACAATCGGGCGAGACTCTATTTCTGTTACTGTACAACGTATTTCACACATCCCTCAAGGAGTGAATCCGCAGTGTCCAGCGAAAAACCCTCGGTACTGTTCATATGCCGCCGTAACGGCGGCAAGTCTCAAATGGCGGCCGGGCTCATGCACAAAGAAGCCGGAGAGCGCATCAACACCTACTCGGCGGGCACTGAACCCGGCGAAGCCATCAACCAACTATCCGCCGAATCACTGCTGGAAGTGGGAGTGGATATCCGCAGCGAACACCCCAAGCCCATCGATTCTGAGCTGCTGCGTAATGTCGATCGCGTCATCATTCTGGGTCAGGAAGCCAAACTCACAGCAGCCGAAGGAGTTAACGTCGAATACTGGGACACCGACGAACCCTCCGAACGCGGCATCGACGGTATCGAACGCATGCGACTAATCCGCGACGACATCACCGATCGCATACAACAACTCGCCGCCGACCTCGCCCGGTAGAGCAGGCCCAGCCGACCAGGTTCTGGTGCAGTTCGCGCACTGCGGATCTGCAATATCCACGGCCACCTAGGTGCGTTGAATCAGAACCGGGGGTTGAGTTTTTGTCGCATACGGCGCACGGCTTTTGTTGTACGGCCCGTGAGATGGGCGACTTGTTCGTGGTTTAGTGATTGGTTCAGGGCGACACTGATTTCTGACACTGTCCATCGCTGATGGGTGTGGGTGCCGTAGTGATCTGAAAGGCCGGTTCTGCGTCTCGCAGCGGCTGCGTCGGGTGTCTGCTCAAGGGCGCGCCAACGTAGGCGCTCAGCTTCTGCGATCCGGCGGACGCGACTGGCTTCAGCTGTCTGGCAATCCTCGCATCGACATCCGCTCTGATAGCCGATGACTCCGTGTCTTATCAATCGGTTGTCCTGTCCTGTGTCAGATGCCTTTCAGCCCAATCGAACACGGGTTTCGGTTGGGCTGATGCCAGTGAGGTAGGGACGTTCCGCGAAGAAGCGGAGTCTGCTCAGGGATGTCCCGTATCAGGTGTAGCGGTCGGAGCTGCCGAAGGAACGCCTGCAGGTTGTTCGGGCGGGGTCCAGTGCCATTGTTCTGGGGCGGGCCCGTGTGCGTCGTCGCCCAAGCCCGGAATCCGGGTTCCGGGCGGGGGTGCGGTTCCGGGTAGAGGTTGGTTTAGCTCCTCTTTGGGTCGGCGGCCCAGCAGACCGCCCCCGAGCTGGCCATCTTGGTGTTGATGCCACAGCCTTCGCAGGTAGTCGCCTCCGGAAATATCGGCGGTCTCCTCGCCGGGCGCGACCCCGTAGATTTCCCCCTTGCCAGGTTCCGCTGGCGTAAGGTTCTGTGGCAGCAGATACTGGTTGTTGAGGGCGTTGGCGCCGGGGACCGTGACCGGGCCGGTGCCGCCGGGGGCAGCTGGCGCCACGTTCTGGCCCAGCAGACTCGGATCCCCTGCGATGCTTAGGTTGGTTGGTACGCCCCCGGGGCCCTGTTCGGTACCCGCCATGGCCAGTGGGTTGCCGATCTGGGACGGTGGCGGAGGCTCCGGTAAGCCTGGCGGTCTGGTTGGCGCCGTCGGCCGCTCCGGTGTATCCGGCCCGGGGTCAGCCTCACAGGTCGCCGCGGAGGCGACCAGAGCAGCAGCTGCGATCGCTGCGGCAACCCCGAACCTTGTGGTTGAAAGAGCGGGAAGCATCATGGGTATGCGTGCACCTTCCTGCGGTCCGGGTTAGACGGTCTTGGTGACTCCGTAGTAGGCGACGATGTCTTCGGTGCCGCTGCTCTTGCTGGTCAGTACCGCATAGGAGCGCAGGAACGACTGTCCCACGCAGCTATCGATCTTTATATGTACGTCTTTGAGCGTGACTCGGGTCTGCTTGCCTTTGAATTTCTTCTTGGTCACCGAGACGTTGATGACTTCGCCGGGCTTAGGCCTGACCTCGACGTTGCCGACCAGTGGCATGCTGATGTTGCCGAGCCCGGACTGTCCTATCGAGGACCCTAGGCCGATGCTGCCGGTAAGCCGCACGGAGTTCAGCTCGATACCGCAGCCGATCTGGTAGCCCGCCTCTATTGTTCCGCCTTTAGGTTTGGTGCTGCCGCTGCCCTTGACCGTGGCGGTGAAGGTGCCTCCGGCCAGGTATTCGCGTGAGGACAGAGCAGTTGTCAGCGGCGGAATTGGCAGCTGGGTCTCCTCCTCGGCAGCCAGCGTCAATACCCAACCGTCAGGTGTGGTGACGACGCTCGGCGGCTCCGAGCCGACGATGCCGTTGTCTGGCGGTGGGCCAGGCTCGCCGTCGGCAGGAGGCAGTGGAGGCACCGGGCCTTCTGCCGCCGCAGGTGCGGGCGCCGGAACCGGTTCAGGATCGGCTAATGCCAGCGGCGCGGTGGCTGCGAATGTGCACGCGGCAGTGAGTGCAGCAAGAGTCTTGAGCATGATGTTCTGGGCCTCTCGGGCTAATCAAGGGAGGTTGAGGAAGATTGCGGTGCTTAAGATTTCAGACGGCCTTGGTGACACCCATGTAGGTCACCACGTCCTGCGTGTCCTCGGTCGAGCTGGTGAGTATCGCGTAGGACCGGATGAAGGATTGGCCCACGCAGCTGTCGATCTTGATGCGGAACGCGTTGATCGTGACGCGGGCGGTGGTCTCCTCTTCGAAGGCCATCTTGGTGACCGGGATGATGGTCGCCGTTCCAGGCTTGAGGGTGGGCCGGATCTGGGCGAAGACACCGGCACCGATGCTGGGCGCGCCCGCGGGACTGATCTGCGGTGTGATGTTGCCACCGAATCGCAAGTCGACGGTGTCGGCGCTTATGCCACAACCGATTTGGTATCCGGCTTCCAGGACACCATCGGTCAGTTTCGTCGTGCCCGAGCCTTTGATAGCTCCGATGAATGTGCCGCCCACCAGATACTCGCGCGAGGACAGGGCGGTGGTCAGCGGCGCGACGGGCAGCTGGGTTTCATCCTTGGCGGCAACCGCCAGGATCCATCCGTCCCGCGTGCGCAGCGTGCCCGGCTCGCCCGACGCAACAGCACCGCTATCAACAGGAGGAGCCGGGGCTGGAGCGGGGGCAGCCGCCGCGGCGGCTGGGACGCTATCGGGCATCGGTTCACCCCCGGGCGGATCGGCCACAGCCAACGGTGCGGTCGCGCCGAGCGTACAGGCAGCAGTTAGGGTGACAAGGCTTTTCAGCATGTGGCGGCATTGCCTCTCAGTTGATCTATTCGGAGGTCTATCCCAGGAACCCGCAGTGGCAATTCACCACAGCTACCCGCTACCCCTTCGGGGTACAGGTGGAATGTCTAAGAGGCTCACATAACAGAACGGTAAACAAAGGAGAAACAGGGCCCGGACACTACCCATCCAACTGTGCGTTGACTTCCTAAGTAAGAGGACCCCTTACCCAATGCGGAATAGTTCGCCACAGCATCAGCACCACGGCGGCCTGCGGTCCGGACACCAGGCTCGGCCTTCCCAGGAATAACCGCTACTAGCCCCCGTGGCCGTCCTGGGCGCGTGTGGTGAGGACGCGGTCGAGTTCTTCGGCGTAGGCCAGGTGTTTGCGTAGCCGGGTGACGCTGTCGCGCGTCTCGGCTTCTGCGAAATCATCACCGCCCGCGACGAAACGGGGCCCGTGCATGTCGAGTTCGGTTGGCCGGGCGGTGGGCGCCTGCCACTCGGCTCCACCACCCATACCGACAGCGTGCGCGGGTCCATGCGGCCCACCGCAGGCAACCTCTCGACCTTCGGCACCCCACCAGGGCACATCGCACATACCGCGATGGGCCCGCTGGTCAAGCAGATCGGGGTGCAGGTCGAGTTCGGCCGGGACCGATTGCCTCCAGGTTGACTTGGCGTCACCCCGCTCGATGGGCGGTCTCGCGCGAATAGCATTGTGCGTCAACCCGCCGATCTGCAACGAGCCGCCGAGTGCGTGAAGGCTTGTCGCTACGCCAATTGGGTTACTAGTTGTGTTTGGCTAGGAATCGTCGCAGGAGTAGCCACCCGATGGCGCTGTTGTAGAGGGCACCGGCCAGCAAGTAGGGCCACCAGGTGCCGTGCTCGCCGGCCGCCCAGTAGGCCTTGGCCGCCCAGTACGGAGGCAATATCCCGAAGGCGAGGTTCCAGCCGGAGCTGATGAACCAGGGCAGGCACGGTAAGCCCGCGATGAGCATGCCCAGTGCCCGTAGCATGGCCAGCCCCTGAATCTTGTTGTTGGCCACGGTGATAATAAGCAGCAAGGTGACGACGGCCGACATGCCCGCAAGCATGCCGATGGGTATGAGTGAGAACGTCAGGCCCGGGGCCAGTATGCCGCTCAGGGACATGGTGGCGACCACGTAGATCGTGGTGATTGCTGCAACTGTCGCGGCCCGGTACCCGAAGAATGTCGCCAGCGGCACCGGCGTCACCCGCAGTGCGGTCAGGGTTCCGGCGTCGATCTCGTCCAGGACTAGGAATGCCGCCAGCCCGCCGGGCACGATGATGCTGGTCAGCAGTAAGAACCCGGTGAGCACCAGCGGGTAGTAGGGAACCAGATCGAAGCCGTACTTGTCGTTGAGCATCCGGGTGAACAGCGGGGTCAGCAGCGCTACTCCGCTGGTCCATAGGACCGGAGCGATGACCAACATTACCAGCAGCGGGTCACGGTAGGTGCCGCGTAGGTCGTTGCGAGCGAAGGCGGCTAGCGCTTTGGTGTTGATTCGCGGAAATGTATATGCCACAGCGATTTTCATGATGACTATTCACCGGGCCGTTCGATGATGTACCGGATAAATGAGCGCCGGGCGAGTATCCACAGGGCTGCGATGCAGACAAGTGGGTAGCTTAGCGCGTATGCCAATTGCCATGGTGTCACTTCTATTTGATGGAAGGCAGCCCCCAGCAACATCAGTGGCCCCTGGGTGGGTATCAGGTAAAGCACAGGGTTGGGCCACAGACCGCTGTAGTGCACCACGGGCGGTATCAGCATGAAAGCCAGCGGTATGACGGTGATCATGAACCAGTCGGTCACCGATGTGAACGGCAGTGAGGTGATGAACCCGGTGAGCAGCATCAGCAGCGTACCCAAGACCACACCGACGCCCATCAGAGCGAGCCGGCAATGCGTGCCGTGCACGAGGGTGGTCACCGCGATCGCCACAGCAAGTGAAATCGAGACCAGTACAACGAGTTTAGCCGCCAGGTATTCGGCGAAGCGAAGCGGTGTGCAGACGAGGGCGCTCAGGGTGCGTTCTTGCTTCTCAAAAAAGACGGTGCCTCCAATGAAGAAGAACCCGATAATCGCGATATCCCCAATCAGGACGTAGGGTTCGGCAACGGGGCGCAGTGAGGCGGGCATCGGAAGTAGCACCGCCAGCCAGATCAAACCGGAGAAGATCCCGGCGTGCAGAAATTTCTGGCGCACCTGCAAGGTGAGCTCTAGCCGCACAGCGCGGGCCAGCCGGCTCATGCGAGCTGCTTTCCGGTGACTTCGGCGAATACGTCGTCCAGGCTGGCCTCGGTGCTGTGGATGGTCTCGATATGGCGGCTGCGTGCGAGCTCGTGGAACTGCGGGTCATCTGCTAGTCCGTCAATCCCGAACTCAGTGCTCTGTAGTATCCCGCCGTTGCCGCGGTAGGTGATGCGGACCATGCGACGGCTTCGTGCGACTCTCAGCTCGGTCGGTGTGTCCAGTGCTGCGATGCGGCCATCGGCAACGAATGCCACCCGGTCGCAGAGTTCATCTGCGGTGTTCATGTCGTGTGTGGTCAAGAATATGGTGCGGCCCTGTGCTTTTAAACTCAAGATGATGTCTTTGACGATGCGTGCGTTGACCGGGTCCAGACCCGAGGTCGGCTCGTCCAGGAACAGTAATTCAGGGTCGTTGATGAGAGAGCGGGCGAATGTCAGTCGCATCTGCATTCCTTTGGAGTATTTGCCCACCCGGATGTCGGCGGCATCGGACAGCCCCACCGCCTCGAGCAGCTCCGCCGCCGCGCGGGTCTTGCCTGCATACAAGGAGGCGAAAAACTGCAGGTTCTCGACGCCGGTGAGCTTGTGATAGTGATTAGGCAGCTCGAAGGACACACCGATGCGCTGGTAATACTGCGGCCCCCATTGCTGCGGGTCCTTCCCCCACACCGCCACGTGTCCGCCGTGCCCGCGCAGCAATCCGATCAACAGTTTCTGCGTCGTGGATTTCCCGGCTCCACTGGGCCCGAGGAACCCGAATATCTCCCCGGGCCCCACAGAAAAGTCCATCCCCCGGATCGCGGGCTCTGGACTCTTCGGATACGTGAAGGTGAGCCCACGCACGCAGATCACGTCTGTACCCACCGAACACGCGGCGTCATTGCCTAAAGCGAAAGTCATGAGGCGGTGCATAGCCTTTCAAGAAAGCTGCAGCACACCAGGTTCACCGGGCACTGCAGAAACGGACAACTCCATCTCCGACCAGGCTTCCCGGAACACCATTGAACAGGATACTGAATTTTCAGTAATCGCAGAAGACTTTGGGGTGCGCGATGGCGGAACCTGGCACGGGAATTCCTGCCGGCCCCTAAACGATGGCGCTTGCACTCTCTGACCATGGGCTGCAGCGCATGACCGCCCGCACGCCGCTGCCCTGCTGTTCACTGAGCAGCGCACCATCACCATGGGAGAGCTAGCCGAGCAGCTGCATGCTAGCGTCGGCGCTATCTCCACAGCGCTGCGTATGCTCACCGAAGTGGTTCTGGCAGAACGGGTGCCGTCCCTGGGTAACGCCGCGACCACTTCCGGCTGTGCGAAAACGCCTGGGCGAACCAGTACACCAACCAAAACCATGCCACCGCCGCAGTGCTGACTGTCGCACGAGAAGGGCTGGCCGCGACGTCACCCGGCGGGTTGGCACACCACCGGCTGGCCCGGATGCACGCCTTCTATACGTTCCTCATGGACCAATTCCCGACCCCGCTTGAGCGCTGGCACGAACAGAACCCACCGTCGTAGCGAAACATTGTTCAGCGCATCATAATTCATGATGGATTCAGACACTTTTTCGACTCCGCCGTGGTGCTGGCCACCGGATGGTCGAGATGTCGGCTGTACTGAGCCCGGTGGTGCTCAGCTCATCGCTGCGGGCCGCGATGATCGTGCCGGGGATGCTGCGGGCACGGTTGGCGCCAGTGGGGCCGTAAGCCGGACGCCATGGTTGGCCCCATCCAGTAATCGTGGATGGTATCTGGCTTGGCGGCTTAGTCGTTGGCGAGGCGTTCGAGGTGGGTTCGCAGGTCGTGTTGACTTAGCGGCTTTTTGGCGGTGGTGATCTGGCCGTGTGCGGTGATGAACACGTAGGCGGGTCGGGTCGTGATCCCGAATCTCATTGCGATGGCTGCGTCCGGATCGACGATCTGGGTGAAGGCCATTTGGTGTTGCCCGTCGAATTCGGTGACCGGTCGCGGACGAGTCCGAGCGATCCCGACAAAGGCGATGTCGCTGTTGCGGGCTGCAGCGGCTTGCAGGAGTGCAGCCTGCTGCCCGGCCTCTGGCTGCTGCGGCGCCCAAAACCATAAGACCGCGGGCTTGCCGTACAGGCTGGCGCCGGCCAATGGAGTCCCGTCGAGTGTGCGCGCGGTGAAGTCCAGTTGCCACGGAACACTCGGTTCGGCAATGACTGTCGATCGTTGCGCGTCGCGATCATTGACTTGGTGTTGGTTGCGGCTACAACTGCACGCACCGATTGCTATGGTCAGTAGCGCGGCGAGGATGGTGTATTTCATCGGCGTGCAGCCAGAGAGCGTTCGATAGGTGATATGTCCATGGCCCGCCCGCACGGTCGCACGTAGAGGTGGCTGTATTCATCGCTACCGGCTTGGCCGTATTCCTGCCATCCGTATTCGGCGAAGAATCCCACAGTCTGTTCGGGCTCAAGGCCGAACCGCCACAGTTGTTTGGCCACGACGAGTTCGTGATGGCCCGCCTCGGCTCCATACATCTCGTGTCCGTCCAGAAAGTCCTTGCGCACGTAGGTCAGTGCGAGATGACTGCCGGGCCCGGGGTCGCACAGATGACTCAGTGTTTGCCGCACCGCCCACTCGGTCAGGTACTGGGTCACTGCCTCCCAGATGATGAACGTGCGCATGCCAGGCTCGAACCCGTCGCGGCGCAAGGCATCAGCCAGATCGTCGGTTTCAAAGTCCACAGCGGTGAGCCGGATATTGTCTGGTGGGCTGCCGAAACAGCGTTGCAGCGCCTTGCTTTTGGCGGCAATGTTGTCAGGTAAGTCGACCTCCCAGACTGGGATATGTGCCAGTTGCGGCAGGCGGCAGGCGCGGCTGTCAAAGCCTGCGCCCAGGATCAGGACCGCGTCGATGCCCTCGTCGAAGGCAGCCAGCAGTCGGTCGTCGATATAGCGTTTACGGCACGCTATAGCAGCCCAGATACCGGGGATCTTCTTTTCAGCTGCGGCGATTATGGCGCCGCGCAGCGGCGCCCAGCGGGTGCTCGCGGCGGCCAACCGCACGGCGGGGGGTAAGAGCCTGGCGGCCCATGGGTCGACAAGTAGTGGCAGGGTTTCGTGCTGTTCTGCTGCCACGATGACCATCGGGCCTATCGCGGTCCCGGCTGCCGCAGAACGCACTGCAGGCACCTCATTTCTGGTAGGCAAATACGATCGCCGACCAGACTTCCCGGCACACCGGGTTTTACCTTAGCCGATCCGGCCACTGCTGGGTTGCTATCGGCAGCGTCGACCGCTTACCACCATTGCTGGAATCAGGGTTGGGGTGGCTAGTCGATGCCGTACACGCCGGAAGCGCGTGGGCGAGTTCGTGAGCGGTCCAGATTTTGGTGCCGATTATGTTGGAGTGTAAGAGAAGCAGACTTCGAAGCATTTGGTCTGAGGGGATGACTCCCGGCTGGACCAATAGGCGGTCCGCAAGGCGCCATAGCGTGCCGTGAAGATCTCTCGATCGTGAGGAATCGGCGGCATATTCGTTGTCGAGCTAGGGCAAATGCGTTTAAGTCGGCACACTAACGCTGTCGATACGTGTGTGCATGTGTCTGTCGTTAGCACGCCAGCGTCACGTAGGCGATCTTGTGGCTGACGGTGGGTAGCGAGGTGGGCTGATTGCGCATGTTCCGCCCCGGCTGCACATTCGTCACAGCCGACTGCTGAGATACCGACTGCACGGTGCACTGGGACGGATGGTCGGATCCGACCCTGGTGACAATCACCCGATATCCATTTGCCTTGAGGCTGTTGATGATCCCCTCGGGGTCTTCGATAGGCCCGGCGCGGGCAGTAGATCCTGGCGCCAACACCACCGCTAGCGTGATCGCCATTGCTAAGGTTGCCGGTAAGACTCTTTTCATGGTCGGTGCTCTTTCTGTCTGGTCAAATACCAATGAGCGTGAACACAGTCGGCGTCGATGCGGTGGATTCCGCTCAGAGCTACCCGGTAGGCCACTGAAGACCGATGCGAACTCGCGCCACGATATGTTGACCGGCACGACCCGGGCTTGAAGCCGGTGTTCGCTAGGGCCACACGGGGGTACGGCAGGCACAGACATGGTTCCTGCACCCGCATCGACTGTCGCTAGCGATGCTCTCACGGTCAGTTACTCCCTCGAAATGAGGCGCTGCTCATTCCGAAAAGATGATTACAGCCTACCGACCCATGACTGCCCGCGCATCAAGCTGCTTCAGCACGTCGAGCTGGCGGCAGCATCAGTGTCCACGCCTGCGATGGCTGCAGGTTCCGGACATCGTGGTGGTGCAACTGTTCCCGCTGCTGCTCAACGCGATAGCGTTGACGGGCGGTTCGACATCGGTTGCCGGTCAAGCGATCAGTCCCCCTCTACCTGCCCCCTCCTGCGCGACCGATCACGCGCGTGCTGCCGGATCAAACCGAACTGCCTCACGCGTCGGGCTCCCCGCTACGGCG
Source organism: Mycobacteroides sp. H001 (assembly GCF_001440005.1). NCBI lineage: Bacteria > Bacillati > Actinomycetota > Actinomycetes > Mycobacteriales > Mycobacteriaceae > Mycobacteroides > Mycobacteroides sp. H001. The sequence continues at coordinate 15,220 of NZ_LJYH01000015.1, read as the reverse complement.
GCAGGCCCGGTGGTGTGCATCAAGGTCTACGCACCGGCTATGCGCGCAGCAACCAGGATCACCTGGAAGACGGACAAGTGCCGTATGCAGTGCCTTCCAACGGATTTGCGAACTACGTGCGCGCACATTGCGGTCCTACGCACAGGCGCGAGCTACACGCTTATTTGTCGATGTGACTGTCGAACCACTCCAGCAGTAGTTCTGGATGGTCGTTGAAATAGGTGTAGCCATCGAAGCGGTTAGTGGTGCCCTCGATCCAGAACAGCTTCTTATCAGCGGCGGCAACATTGTCGTGCATCGCCTGAACGTCAGACGGGTACGTCATGGCATCGTCGTGAACCTGGACTAACAATGTCGGCAGAAAGACCGATTTCGCAGCCTCAATCGGCGACAACTGATTCAGGCTAAAGCCCGTTTTTCCAACATTCTGCTTGCGGCAAGACTGCGCGCCGCTTCCTTGTCGATACCTAAGTTTTCAGCTGCGCGTTCCAGCATCGCCCCGAAGAGGCGGGCTGGAGGCCAAGGAGTGCCTTGACGTGCTGAAACTCTTCAGGATGTTTGTCGATGGCATGAAATGTGGAATTGCATCCGTAGCAGATGCTGAACAGCCCGGTTTTCATATGCGCCGTATCGTCTCTTGATTTAGCGTAGCGCAATGAGCCGATGACATCCCGATACTCGAATTGACCGCCGCCGGCCCGCCCGTCATTAGCGGTACCGCTCTGACCCATGTTCCGGCCAGGATGTTGTAACCGGCGTCGTGCAGCGTCTTATGCTGCTGAACATAGTTGACTTCGAATCCAACAAGGTCATTCGGGATCTTGTGCCCCGGGTACCCATAACGATTGCCGTTTAGAAAGTGGTTCATGATGATGAGACGGTCAGAATCCGCCGGAATGAACCAGCCTTTGATTTCGGTCCCGTCCGTGGCGGGAAACGTGACATCCTCATAGGCCATCCCGTACTCGTCAGGCGTCCGGAGAATATCGGTCCGTGCAGGTCTGGCGAAAAAATCTACGAACTGACGGTATGTCTCGCCTTGTTCATCAGTCATCTGATCGGTTTGTGTAATATTCGGGGTCCTCTGCTTCTGATCATTCTGATAATCCTCCGCCGGGGGTGTCAGGCTTATGCAGCGAGATGTTTCTGGAAGAACGGAACAGCCTCAGCGATAGCGATATCGACGTACTTGGGCACGTCATAGAAGTCCATGTGGGTAGCACCATCGACGATCACCAGCTTCTTGTCGCTGCGTGCCCGCGAATGCAACTCGGTGCTGTTCCACAACGAACCTGCTTTGCTCCCAGCGACTATCAGGATCGGCTGGGTAAGCAAGACCTCGACTAGATAGAAGGCATCGAACCCGACGATTTTCGACAGGCTCCTTGACAGCGGGTACCGATTCGTAACGTTCGGGTGCGTCCCGCGCGGCGTCAGGTAATAGTCATTAGCCTGCACCAGGTCAGGCAGGGTGTTCTCGTCGATCTCCTCCGGAAAGAACGGGGCGAAGGTCACTTCGGCGCCCGCTACCTCGGCGGTACGGTACTGCGCCGCTGCCTCCAGAGTGGGCAGCACATCGGAATCCACTCCAGTGCCGTACCAACCGCGGCGCCACGACGTGCCGATATTAGCCCCGCTGACCATACCCACTGCTTTGATGCGGTGATCGGTCATGGTGGCGTTGACGGCGTACCCGCCACCGGCACAGATTCCCCACGCACCAATCCGGTCGGCATCGACGTAGTCCAGGGACTGCAGGTAGTCCACCCCGGCCCGGGCGTCCTCGACGCGGGCACCCGGGTCCTCCAAGGAGCGGGGCTCGCCGCTGCTGTCACCCTGGTAGGACGCGTCCGCGGCCAGCGCGACAAAGCCGTGCTCAGCGAGTCTCTCGGCGTACAAGCTCGCAGTCTGATCTTTGACCCCACCGCCGGGATGCACAATAACCACCGCCGCATAGCTGCCTTGCGGATCGAGGTCACTTGGCACAAACAGGTTGGCCGCCATAGTGATGGGACCATTGCGGAACGTGACCGCACTCTTGACCGATGTCAATGGATTCTCCTTTATACGAGTGGTCGATTGTTCTTCTGTGTCATCGTTGGCCTGGAGAAGTTCATGATCTGGTGTCTGCGCGCCAGTGCGCGTTGCCATCAGGGTCGCCTCGGCATGCAACGTCTTGCTGGTGGGGCTGCCTACCGTTTCACGCATCCCACCCACGCGGGCACCAGCATCTGCCAGACAGCGGGGTTACAACAGGGGAGAAATTCTGCCTAGGCAAAAAGCGCCCAGGCGATGCCAGAATGCGGTATGACGGAAGACCCACGATGGGGTGAGCTCGGCAAGTTCCTACGGGCGCGCCGTGCCGGCCTGAGCCCATCGATGGTCGGGCTACCGGAGTCCACCAACGCGCGGCGCGTGCCCGGGTTACGGCGCGAAGAGGTCGCCGACTTAGCAGCGATCAGCGCTGATTACTACCGGAGGCTGGAACAAGGCAGGCTGGCCGCATCACAGTCGGTGCTCGCCGCACTGGCCCAGGCGCTGCACCTCAACGATGACGAACGCGCATACCTCCATGACCTGGCCGGTAACCCGCCACCGCGACCGCGACGCAGGGCAACCCAGAAGGTCCGCCCACAACTGCAGTGGCTCTTGGATCAGTTGACCCAAAACCCTGCATTTGTTGTGGGACGGTTCATGGACGTTCTGGCCTGGAACGCAACAGCAGCCGCGCTGTACACCGACTTCTCGCAGATCCCCCGTGCACGCCGCAATCTCGTACTACTCGCCTTCCTCGATCCGTCAATACGGGCAATGTTCGCCGACTGGGACAGTGTCGTGAACACGTGCGTAGGGTTTCTGCGAATGGACGCGGCCCAATATCCGCACGATCCGCGCCTGGCCGAGCTAGTAGGCGAGCTTTCCGTAAATGATCTCGACTTCCGAAAATGGTGGGCTGCCCATGACGTCGCCCGCCGCACGAGTGGGCTGAAGAACTTATCCCATCCAGTCGTCGGCGACCTCACCCTCGATTGGGAAACCTTCACCTGCGCAACTGATCCCAACCAACAGCTCGTCATCATGACACCCGAACCCGGCAGCCCATCGCAAGAACGCCTACAAGCACTGATCACCCATGTGAGCCGATAGTTCAGCCGCTCACCCCTGGTCGCCCGCACCGTGGGCACACTGCAACTGATCTTCGACAACGTCCACGCCAGGAGCCACTCGTAAACGAAACCAGCACAATGTGCTTGGATTGAACACTGCATTCGACACCCGTAGACCTAACCTCCGATATCGGATACAGCGGCCGTTTCGACCCGGCTATCGACGGGCTGGTGTTTCACTGCCTGCCCCATGATCTGACAGCTAGCTACGTTCATTGTTTGGCGCTTGCGCAACTACTGGCCTGGCTAGTCTCTGCACATCGCAGCTAACTAGCTTAGGTCGTGCCCGGCAGTTGTTCCACAGCTAGTGGGTCGGGGAACGAACCGCACGAACGGCATCTTTTGGCCAGCCTCCCGGAAGTCGGCCTCCGAGCCGTCAACAGATATTCCTAGGACGCGAGGCAGCATGTATTGGGCTGCGCGGCGGTGTTTGGCTGCGTAGCGCACGAATACCTCACCGCCTTCGTCTTTACTGAGAGGAAGGGCCATCGCGGGAAGCACCCGGGTACCTACCTGGATGCTCACCTCGGGTGCGGCCAGGATGTTCTGATACCAAGCAGCTTTAGCGCCCCAGCCCGAAGCCACGACGTAGCTGTCGTGATCGGAGTCGTGTTCAGCGACTTCCAGCACGGTGCGCCTGGGCTTGCCGCTGATGCGCCCGGTGTGGTTGAGCAGCAGCAGCCGCTGCCCAAATACCCATCCGAGTTTCAGCCGATAAAGGTAGATCGGCATCCGGACGACAGCGCGAGTCAGGCCTGAAGGCAGCGAAACGTTCTTGACGATCTGCATGGCGGCTCCTCGTTCGTTAGAGACGAAGCTTGTGATGCGTTGAATAGCGTTGTGTGCTGGTCTATCTCCTTCCGTGTGGGTTGTTGGGGGCTGAGGCTTGCGCGGTGACAGTAGATTCGGGTGCTAGACCGGGCAGGGCGATCCGTAGTGCCCGGGGAGTGCCGAGCCTGCCCGCCAACCATGGAAAGGCTGCATCGAACGCCTGCGCGGCAAAAGGCCAGTCGTGTCGGCCCGGTCGGGTTGACACGGCACAGCGGATGCCGTGGCTACTGGCTTGCTGGCACAGCGAATTGGCGGCAACATCCTGGCCCTCGGGGTTCGCGACGCCGTCGTGCGGGCTGTCGCTTACCGACCCGATCCCTGTGGCGGTGAGCAGTCGGCGCCCCGCCCCTCCGGGAATGTCAAACCAGCCTGCCACCGCGTGATAGCGCCCGTGGCGGCTGATGACGGTGGCCGGATCGAATCGCGACCATTCCTGGCTGTCACCGCCGAACAGCGCTGCGATGCTGTGGGCTTTGTCGCCGGTGTTCGGGCTTGCGTCCCCGGCGATATCGACAAACGCGGTGAAAGTTTCGGGGTGCATCACGGTCAGATCCAGCGCGCAAGTACCACCCATCGACCAGCCGGCAACACCCCAGTTATGTCGATCCGCGCTGGTGCGGAAGTTCGACACGATGTAGGGCACGACCTCGTTCACGAGATGATCGGCCGCGTTGCCGCGGCTGCCGTTGACGCACTCGGTGTCGTTGTTGAACGCCCCGGTGGCATCGGCGAACACCAGGACGGGGGCGTTTCCACCGTGCCGGGCGGCGAAATCATCTGCAGTTTGGGCAGCATGGCCCGCCCACACCCAGTCCGCGGGGGTGTTCAAGGCCGAGCCGATCATCAGGGCAACGGGAAGGTGCGGTGCCGGGTCGTGGCCAAACCATGCCGGCGGCAGGTACACCAGCTCGGTGCGATGGCTAAAACCGGACGCGCCAACAGGAATCGTGACTGGTGTGATAACACCGGAAGCTGGCTGCACCCCTGCCAGTTGCATGGCCAATACCGTGCCGCGGTCGACCTGACCTGGAACCGGGGACAGCGTGAGTCGGCTCCACGCCGCATGCACCGTGGGCAGGTATCCGATCCACGCATTCACCGACAGGCCCGCAGACACAACACACAGTGGTATCGCCACGACCGCCAGTGCGCGCCGCCACCACACCCCACGCCAGCAGGCCGCGAGCACCGACACCAGGCCTGCGCCAGCGATCCATAACCACAGTTGCAGCGGTGCCGGGTTGCCGGCAACACCTATCGACCCGAGATACCAATACGCCGTCGCAGCCAGCATCACACCGACCACAGCACCCCAGAGCATGGCTGCGCCCCTGCGTTGCGTGCGGCTTGCTAGCACTGCGAAAAGCACTGCTGCCGTGAATAGTTGGGCCAGCACAGGCAGCCATCCATGAAGAAGTGAGAGCTGCCCAATGAAGTGACGCATCGAGGCACCTACAGGCCAGCAGAAGCGGAGGGCTCGCCGCCAGCAGCGGTGAACGCACTCAACGCCCGCACCAAGCCGCGACGCTCCCGCGGCGCCATCTTGCCGGCAATCTCAGCGATGACAGCCCGTCGGCGCGCCGTGACCTCCTGAACCACGCCTTCGCCGTGAGCGGTCAACTCGACCACCAATTCTCGGCGTGAGCGCGGGTGCGGCCGTCGATCGATCATTCCAACGTTGACCAAACGATCGACCATCCGGCCCGTCGTAGACGGCTGAACCCCTAACAACTGAGCCAAGGCGGCCAAGTTGATCGGGCCCTCATTGGACAAGATCACCAAAGTGCGAAATTGCGGAAACGTGATCGTCTCATCTACCTCCGCGATCGATCGCGCAGAGATCGCCAACAGCAGCCGCGAGGCGACCAGCAGCGAATCTGTAAGGGCATCAAGCGATTCCGCTAGATCTGCCTCGTCAACAGTCACACCGTCTCCCTTTCAGGGCAGCCCATCAACACCCAGCCGAGCAATACAATACCGCACGGTAACTATTGCATAGTGCTAGTGTATGCCTCTGGCCGCGCGCTGACGCGACGTATGGATGCGTGGCCGGTACAGGGCGCTGGCGGGTATTACCTGGTGCGACGGAGAGGCCCGCCAGCGCCCCCGGCCGGTTTCGCGCCTTGTGCACGGGCCGTCAAGGTGTCGGCGTCAGGCCGAGTGGCTGATGATGCCGGGAAAAGGCAGATCCCGCAGGATCGGGTCATCGGGGAAGCAGATCGATGCCACAGACACCGTCGGTTGTGGGGCTCCGGCATCAGCGGCGATATGGAGGCGATAGCCCGCCGTGTCCGCCGACCACCCCGCGGCGCTTGGGTCCTCGTTGACCTGCGCACCCCAGCTGCGCCACAGGGCCTGCGTTCTGGAGGCAATTTGGTTCGCTTGCATCTGCGGCGATGTCATGACCGCCATGGAGACCTCGAAGCGCACCGCCGGGCTAGCGGCGTTGGCGCCCACACAGGCCGTAGTGCGGCCGCCCACCGGCATGGCGCCGCCATCGAGATAGCTCCCGATCGGTAGCGCGTTGACTGTCTTCTCCAGGTAATCGACCACTGCCTTCTGAACCTGCGGCCGACTGGCTGCGAGCTGCGTCACCGAATGGTGCTCTTTGTCAACGGTATTGGTTGTCAGGCCGCTGAGGGGAGCGGATTGGGATGAACATGCGGTCGCCCCGGCAAGCACGCCGACCGCGGCGAGGCGGCACTGTCGCTGCAGGAAGGCCGAGATCTGCCGCGCAAATATGTGGGCTGCGGGAGCGGGCGAATGCGACAAGCCTGCGCCTCCGAATTCATCGATACCCACGCGGTTTCACTCAGTCCGCCCAGGCCAGCACTGATTTCACTAAAGATAACCTACAAAAAGTATTGCATACTGCTACCGTATCTGGCGGCTGCATTCACGGCGCAGCGGCCAGAACCGAGTGCTGATGGTGACGCCAGATGCGATAGGGACACATCGCCTGCGTTGCTCTGATCTGGGTGAGCGCTGCCGTGTGAGGAATGCGGTGGTGTGCCGGGAAGCCTGGTCGGCGTTATTGAGTCGACCGATCAGAGAGCTGAGGGCGCCTATGAGTTCGGCGGTGGGATACGGCGTCTACGGTTCTGCCTCGGTCCTGGCCACCGAGCAGTACGAGAGCTCACCGCTGATCATCGACCCGTACGCGATTCGTCTGCTGCCTCCCGCGTTACATCTGAAAGCTCTGGCCACACGCCGGGCACCGGTGCGGCGGGCGATGATTGCCGCAACGGAGAAGAAGATCTGCGGCGGGTGGGCTGGCGTGCTATGCCGCAAGCGGTACATCGATGAGCAGCTCATCGAGGCCCTTGCCGACGGACTTGATGCGGTGATCATCCTGGGCGGCGGGTTCGATACGCGTTTGTACCGGATACCGCAGTTGACCGGTGTCCCGGTCTGGGAGGTCGATCTGCCAGCCAACAGCATCCGTAAGCAGCAGGTGGCGGCGCGTCGTTTCGGATACATCCCCCGACATGAGACATATGTTGCTGCCGACCTAGCAACCGAGAACATGACGAAATGTCTGTCGGACAGCGGATTTGACCTGGATATGCGCGCGTTTGTGATCTGGGAAGCCGTGTCGATGTATCTGACTGAAGCTACTGTGCGACGCACGCTGCGGCACATGCTTGCGCTGGCACCGGGGAGCCGCTTAGCGTTCACCTTCCTGCGTAAAGCATTTGTGGACGGGTTCGCCATGTACGGCGCGCGCGCTGGATACGACGAATTTGTGACACAACAACAGTTGTGGCACTTCGGTCTACATCCAGAACAAGTCGCAGAGTTTCTCGCCGAGTACGACTGGGATCTGCTTCTACATGTGGGCGCAGCAGAATATTTGCAGCGCTACCTGCGACCTGCGCACCGCGACCTACCTGTTTCAGAGATCGAACGGGCGGTGATTGCCCAACGCTAGCTCATCGCACGACAAGTCTAGAACTAGCTAGGAAAGCTGAATCACCTTGAAAAACAGCGCAATAACTCTCGTCGCCATCGTAATTCTTGCAACCGGATGCTCACCTGGCCGCACACTGTTTACGTCCCAGCAGCTGCCCGCGGCTAACCCGCACGCATCAACACTGACCGCAGAGCCGCTGGTGCCCTGGCAGCTGCAGTTCATCGCCCAATCACTGGACGGAGGCGGGTTTTCCGGAGAAGACTTGTGGGGCAAGCCGGCCGTGTTGTGGTTCTGGGAACCTTCCTGCGCCGCGTGTAAGTCACAGGCCACGATCGTGCGAGCCGCGGCCGCCAAGCATCCAGGCATCACCTTCGTCGGGGTCGGAATCAAAGCCAGTGCTACAGATCTGCGGGCGTTTATACGCAATCACCCCATGGAATTCACACAGGTCATCGACACCAGCACGAACATATCGAGCCGCTTCGGTATCACCCAGTCACCTGCATACGCCTTCATCACCGAAGGCGGCGTCATAAATACCGCCAAAAAACCATTGTCACAGCACGATTTAACGAAACAAGTCAACAAGCTCAACGACGCTTGACCCACCGCCGGAGCCCATCCGTTCACCTATACGAAAGGCCACCTCATGCCCGCTAAACAAAGCACCCCCAACCCAGAGACAGCGCCGAACTCCACCCCGGGCCGAGCCCTTGCCGGCATACTCGAAGGTAGCGCTGTCGGCATAGAAGGGCGCCGCGCCTACCTCAATCCCCAGCAGATGAGTCCTGAAGATATCGCCGCGATCCGGCACGGCATAGCCGCGCTAGATGCCGAGCTGTGGGCACTCAAACGAATCTTCCGCTAGCAGGCCGATACACCGCCACGACATGAACAGTGAAACCCCGCACCGCATCAACGCGAGCACATGTAACGATCACCCGATGATCGAGGATCGTTCTGCCGCACAGGCGCGCGCGCTACTGACTTCGCTCTACGAGCATGTCAACGAGGTATCTCAATCGATCACCGAGACTGAGCGACGGAACCAGAATGCTCCCGTCAGGCCCACCGCAGCCAGACATCAACGCCATCACCTTATAGCGCTGCGAAAAGACCTGTACGAAGCGCACCGGCTCATCGACGAGCTACGCCGCAAGTTCCCTAGCGCTCGGGACATCCCCTGGCCCACGACCAATCCCCCAGAAGCACCCGCCAGTGTCCTACCGCGCTGAGGCCACCATCACCGGGCAAGGCTCGGCGGTGATTCAGGATGCACTGCTGGAAACCGGCTACTTCATCGAATGCCGTACGGATTCGTGCTGGGGTGGAGGCTGGCGGCGAACCTCGGTTGACGTTCAACCAGTACGTGTTCGGGCAGGGTTATGGGGGCGGCTACAGCCAGGGCTCCAATAGCGGGGACGGCGGCTTCGGGGGCGTTTCCGGTGGCGGATCGCTCAGGGCGCAAGAATATATCGGCGGCTACATCCGTGTGCTTTTGAAGCCGGGCGGATTGGCGCAGTTGCCGATGGACCGCATCAATTTCCGCAACATGCGCGCGGTGTCGCGTGTGCGCAACCAGAACGTAGAGGCTGACGGCTGCGGCGGGCAGGTCAAAATCCAGTCCTATGCCACCTTCCGGATCCGCACCGAGAACGGTAACGACACTCAAACCGTCTACGGCGAACCCAAAGATCTCTAAAGACAGGTCAGGAATCAACCAGCATGTCCACCGCGCCGACCATTAAACCACTGATCCCGGTAGGTCGCCTCGTGACCAGTCAGGAAACATTCAACTATCGGGTTGACTTGGTAGCTACAAACCCATACTGTGAGTTGAAATGCCTTGTTCTGTGTGGCTGTACACCCGAACAACCCCGGTGGCAGGCAAACACTATCTTGGGGAGGATCGCAGCCATGGCCCAGACGGCGGTACGGGTAATCACCTGCCGTCGCATGTCTGCGCGTGCCGCAGTCCAGCAACCTACCCGCTCGGCCCGTGTGCGTCCGCGTGCTCGTGGTGCTGTGATCGGCACTGCGATGGCTGTGCTGACCGTGGTGGCGACGGTCCTGCTGGCCCCTGGCACCAGCTGGACGGCCGCGGCTGATCCGGCAACTCCTGGGCCGCCGGCACCGGCTCCGCCGCCATTAGCGGTGCCCCAACCCGATTCGCTGCCCCGCGATGCGTTCATCGGAGGAGCGCGCACGAGCACGAATTCGGGGCTAGGTATGGGAAACGGCATGGGGCGACCGTTAGCCGAGCCGCGCGAGCGCTCCGTGGCGGCAGTGCCTCCGATCGCATCCGATGGCGTGCACGCCGCGACCGCTTGGCCAGGTAAGCAGATCGTCATCCACTTACCCAACGAACGCGCCCTGACCGCTGCTAACTGGGGTGAAGGCGGCGCGGCCGCTTACGGATCGGGTCCCGTGGATTACGTGGTGATTCCCGATGCCGGCGGCGGTGTCGATATTCGCATGATCCGGAAAACTTTCATCTCGCCCAGTGACTTCACGCTAGGAGTCAGGTACCCCGACGGCACTCATCTGCGCCAAGCCGCTCAAGCGGTGGTGGTTGAGACTGACGCTTCTCCGGGCAAGCCCGCGGCGATTATCGGCGCGCTGAGCATTCCTGAGGCGAAAGACGGCGCCGGAAAATCGATCTCGGTGACACCGTCCATCGGGGGAAGCTATCTGTATCAGCAATCGGATGTGAATCTGAACGTCGGCGAGGTTGGGCTGCTCAATTTTCCCGTCACCATCACCGTGGCCTACCGCGCCACCACCACTAGCCCAACCGTGGCTCAGGGTGATCAGGGACCTCAGCGTCCGCCGGTCGCCAAGGATGGCCGGTGTGTGTCCGGTCCGGCGCAATTCCGCGGCGCCGACAACGATGGAACCCCTGGCGCAGCTGCTGATTTCGTGCCGTCATGCGCCCGGCTGGCCGCGTGCATGAGCGCGGCCCCCGCCCGCACCAGCGCCTTGACGTGTGAGAACACGTTTATGGCTGATCTGACGAACGCGTGTGTCACAGCGTTCGGGCACGACGGCGACGACTACGAGGGTTGTCTAGCAGCGGCCAACGGGCATACCCGCTGGGCCAAAGAAAACATGGTTCCCGGTCCCACGGCCGTAGGAACGGGAACCTGACATGTATACCTACACAGCACTTTTCGCAGCACAATTCCGGGGAAAAGGATCTTGTCGATGAATGAGGATGCGCCCACGCAGACCCTGCCCGCAGCAGGGCCGTTGCGAGCGCCGGAGTTGACCGGCGTCGGTGCCGGGATTATCGGGGCCGCCTTGGTGACTGCGGGGGTGTGGGGCCTGCACGTGCTGACTCCCGGTGGCGGTGCGGTGGGGTCGGTTGGCTGGGTTGTGCTGCTGTGCTTGGCGTTTACTGCCTTGGGCAAGGGCATCACCTTGCTGCGTCGTGCCTTGGCCCCGGTCACCGCCGCAGCCTTGGTGCCGCTGGCTAGTATTTCTGCCCCTGTGCGTGCCACGGCCGGAATCGTCATTGGCGCCAGCGGTATTTGGTGGGTGATGCGCGGACATGCCGCCAGCTGGTGGACACACATCACCGGCACCGGCGGCGCGACCGAGTGGACGTTGATCTCGCAGCTGGTGGTTGTGGCGCTGATCGCTGTTTCTGGTGCGCTGCTATTCGGCGGCGCCAAAACCCTTGCCACGCTGATCTTCGCCAATTCAGGCGCCCGAGAACGCCAACACAACCTCAGCCAGCAGCAGCGATGGGCGCTGTTTTGGTCCAGTCACCCTGGCCTCGGCTTAACCCTGCTCGCCGGCGGGGTCGCGCTGGTGTTCCTGTCCGGGTACGTCGTGCCGCAGGTGTCGGGGTGGCTTTCCGGCGATGACCCAATGGCCGCTTTGGCGGCAATTGCCGCGATATTGACCGTGGCTTTCTTCGCGAATACGTGGTGGTGGCGCGCCTTGTCAGGGTGGTGGACCTGGGCACACACCCACGGCAGCAGCGGCGGTGGCGCTAGCCCGCTGGGACAGATGCAGGCCGGCGGCGCCGTCATCGCGCTCATCTGGTTTAGCGCCATGGGATTTGGGCTGGCGTCCCCGGCCGATTACACCGGCCCCGGCGCCACGCCCCTGGCGCGGGCTGCGTGCCCACCGGATTGCGGTGGTGGAGGCGGTCTTGATGGTCCCCCTGGGGGCGGCAGCCAGTTCAGGCCCCCGGATATGCCCGCGCAGCAGCCCGACTATCAAGGTGGCATCAACCAGGCGCCCCTGAACCAAAACTCGGGAATCTCGATCTACAACGAAAGCCCCGCTCAGGGCGGCGGGCAGCAGGCCTCCCAAAACATGGGCCCGCAAATGTCCGGTCAACGCGCCGCGCATGGCGAACCGCTACCCAACTACGGACCTTGGCAACCCGACGCACAACCTCCCGCCCAAGCACCGGTACAGCAGGCACCTCAAGCTCCGCAGCAGCCCGCCCAAGCGCCCCAAAACCCCGCTGGCCAGCAGCCTGCACAACAGGCACCTCAACAGCCGGCACAGCAAGCACCAGGGCAGCAGCCTCAGGGGCAGCCTGGACAACAACCAGTACAACAGCCGCAACCCGGTCAAACTCAACCGGGCCAGCAGCCACAAAACCCACCAAACCAACAGAACCCGACGCAACAACAGCCGCAGAAACAGCCTGATCAGACACCTCAGAAGCAGCCCGACACGCCGAAAAAGAACCCGATCGACCCCACCGATCTGGCAACAGCTGCCACCCGGCGCGGCTCGCAGCAAGCAGGCCAGCAGGCCGCGCAGCAAGGCACACAGCAGGCGACTCAACAAGCTACACAGCAGGCCACTCAGGCAACGCAACAGACACAGCAAGCGACACAGCAGGCAGCAAAACCTGGCGATCAGTTCCCCGCCGATTTCCACATGGGCCAACTCGGCGACGGCCTGAGCAAAACCGGCCAATACGCCCATACAGGTACCCATTGGTCACCAGATGCCAAGGTATCAACGATGCCGAAGAGCACAGCCGAAAATCTGATGCGACAAGGAAAAGCGTTCACTCGGCTGGGTCGTGGTCTTGAGATTGCCCAAGGTGCATACGACTTGGCCAACGGTGCTCCAATCCCGGAGACTATTGGTAAGACTGCCGGGTCGTTGGGTGGTGCCTGGCTGGGTGCCGAAGGCGGTGCGATCATCGGGGCGTCGATCGGATCAATCTTCCCCGGTCCCGGTACCGTGATCGGCGGCGCAGTCGGCGGCGTAATCGGCGGCTTCGTCGGCAGCGGACTCGGCTCGGAAGCAGGCGAATTTCTCGGCGGCGCTGCGCGCTCCGCCGGCTCAGCACTCTCCAAAGCCGGGGGTGCCGTCGCATCCTTCTTCGGCTGGTGACAGGAAAGAAACGAGAAATCAGCTTATGCTCACAATAGCGGCCACTGCCGTCGGTTTCCTTGGGTTGGTCATCACACTTACTCTGATCCAGTTGCCGGCACACATTTCATTCATTCAACTATCGGCACTCGCCGCCGGGGCAATATTGTTCCTAGGGCTAACAACGTTCGGTCTGTACACGCTGATGGATTCTCAAACGCTAAAGATCGGTGCGGTATGCGGCGCTGTAGTCATCCTGATAAATATCGCTAACCTAGCGAAGCGGCGCCACAACACGCCGACAAAATTTGGTGAATCATGACGGTCGAAGGTGTGCGGAACGGGCTATTTTATCTGGTGCTAGTACTGAACTATGTAATTCTTATCTCTCCTGCGTTCAGTAGCGACTCGTTCGACAGACCACCCTCAAGGAGATATTGGATTACTCAATTCTTGGCGTCTCTGTTGTTCATTCCGGTGGCGTCAAACCTTGCTGTTGCATTCGGCTGTGTCGCATTAGTCATGATTTCGTCGCTAATTTTCGCTTTATGGCAAACACCTTTGGGAAATAAAACGTTTGAGAAGGCCACTCTTCCGTTGCGGCGGCGCTTGCGCAGGAGTCGCAATAAACATGACAAGTATTGACTAATCGCGAACTAGTGAAAGAGGTTTTCCATGAGAAGCTGTAACCCAGTGTTCGGTGCATTGTTTGGCGTGGTCGTTGTGGCGGCGGGGTGTTCGTCGCAACAGTCGTCGAGTGATACATCCGCCTCGTCTGCTGCGTCAGTGTCGCCGCCATCGACGTCCGCATCGTCGCCGGCTGTGGCCGCTGACGGGTGTGCCGCTAGCAATGTTCGGATGGTCACATTGGAGTCCAAAGCCACCGACGAACCGACGCTAGCGGTGCCAGCACCCAACGGGTGGGAGTACTCGGAGGCGATGAATTCGCCGGTGATTCGGGGTGCGGTGGTCAATACCGGCTTGCGGGCCAACAATTTCTCCCCGAACGCCGTGGTGACCCTGGAAGACCTCACCGGGAGGGTGCCTTCTGCGCAACAGGGTATCGAGGCCGAGATCGCCAGCATCGAGCAAGGCGGCGCGGCCGTGCAGTCTCGGACCGCAGGAACGGTGTGTGGACACCCAAGCAGCACGATCACCTACACCTTGCAGAACCGGCCGGTCACGGCGTTGATCACCGCTGCCGAGGACGGCCCCAAGATCTGGGCAACGGTACTGACCATTCAAACCAATGAACCAGATAACCCCACCTATACCGCTGACAAGCAGACCATGTTGGATGGCTTCCAGTTCACGGTGCCTGGCAAGGATCATTAACCGCTGCGATGTGGCTGCGGATGGTGTTGTGGCCGGCCCTGTTTGCAGCGGTTATCGGTCTGTCGGGTTGTTCGGAACTAGTCGCCGGACAGGCGATCAAGCCTGGACCATCCCCTGACCCGCCCAGGCGCCCGATCGCGTGGATGTTGCCAGATCAAACGGAGCTGTCCGAAGCGTTGGGTTCGCCGATGCAGGCCAGGTATGGCGGTAGACCCGGCGGGGTGCAGGTGCTGCCGAACGGCATGGCCGACACGTCTCCGGTGGAGTGCATCAAGGTCCATGCACCGGCCATGCGCCACACCTATGGGCAAGCACCGGTACGCGCTGCAATCAGAATCACCTGGAAGACCGAGCGCGGCCACATGCAGTTCCCCACACCGGATCTGCGGACCACGTTCGGGGTTGTCGAGCTCGACACCCCCGACAGTGCTCGCTCCTGGTATCGGCGGTTCGCCGACGATTGGCGCCGTTGCAGTGACAAGACTGCGGTCATAGACAGGGCCAACTACACGCTGCGCTACGGCATCGGACGCACCTCTGATGCCGGTGACCTGCTGACCACCGTGCTGATGTTCTCCGGCACAGGCAGCAGCCGACCTGTGCCCGTGCAGCGTGCCCTAGCCCG
>NZ_LJYH01000014.1:0-21002 GCF_001440005.1 Mycobacteroides sp. H001 | reverse complement strand
CGCCAGCACCACCTCATGCCCCAGATCGATCAACGCCTGCAAAGTCCGGTAACCCCAGACCTGATACCCAAACGACACGACACGCACTACACGACCCCTATCTCTTTGCCTCTGCCCGGGGCTTACGCCCTCGCCAACACGGAGGATGCGGACCTAGATGGTGGCGCGCACCAGGTTTACGTTTTCAGATGTGCCACAACTGGCAGGACGGCGCGCAGCGCCGGAACCCGAAGGAACAGTGGCTTAAGCACATTCAGGGTTCCGTGGACTGCGCCGAAACTCTGCACATCGACGCTTGAAATGCCCCCATGCCATTGCTGCAGTAGTGGGGCGATGTCGTCCCGCTTGATTCCCCATGGCGCTGGAGGAAATTCGTAGTTTTCAGTCGGCCGGTAACCCTTGACCATCTTCTGGGATATGGCCGGCGAGATCGTGTCGAAAACGATTTCTACACCAGGGAATCTGTCGATGATGGCGACCAGCAGTTGTCGCACCTGCTCTTCGGGGAGGAACATGAGAAAGCTTTGCGCTGTGATGAGAACGGGCCCGGGCCCTACCTGGTCAAACCACGACACGTCGCGAGCATCAGCCGCGACGTAACGACACCGTTCGGTAGGAGCCAGGAATTCTCCCCGCACCGCAATCACTTCTTCGAGATCGACACATACCCAAGAAACCGTTCCGTTGTCGAGACGATGAAACTGAGTCTCCAGTCCAGCGCCCAGCTCAACGATTGTGCCGCTGGGGTTCTCAGTCAGCCACTTGCGGACCACGGTGTCGAAGAGACGAGATTTCTCGCCGTGCAACCCGGTCTGGTCTTTCCCGAATTTGCTTTCAAAAGGATAGTCGACCGCTTCGAACAGCTCGACGCATTGTGGATCCTTCAGGACTCCATCGGCCCGTTGCGCTTCGTTGGCGCGGGTATACAGCGTCCACATCGCCGTCTCGGCTACACCAGTCAGATCGACCTGTGCCATGTCATCACTCCTCAAATCAGTACAGAAAGAAAAATCACTACATGTAAGAACTCACCTGAGTGCCTATGGTGCGCGGCGACGGCGACGCGCCTCCTTGCGGATCCGGGCGCGGTCGCTACCCACGCCCGGGTTGGATTCGCCCACCGTGCCGGGCTCGGGATTACTTGGCTCGGTATCGATCTCGCTACTCGACAGATACGCCGCCAGGCTCGACACCGTCGGGTAGCGGAACAAGTCGACAAGGGCTATCGGCCGACCGAACTCCTCCTGCACCAACCTCTGCGCCAGGGCCAGCAGTACCGAGTTCCCTCCGATATCGAAGAAGCTGTCGGTCACTCCGAAGCTGTCAGATCCGAGCACCTGTCGCCAGATCGCCGAAACCCGCCGCTCGGTGTCGTCACGCGCAGCCACCCACTGACGAGCCACACCTGTCGACTGGACCCGCGTGGGCACGATGCGGTCATACCTGTCGCGTACTGGCATATCTGGAAACTCTGGCGCAGTCTGCTTCAGATCTGCCACAAGCACCTGGCCTGCCGGCGCCACACCGCTCAACCGGGCACGGATCGCTGACTTGGTGTCATCCAGACCGACCAGCACGTGGGGCACATCGTGGGCGAGCGCAACCAGCAGCGAGTTCAGCGCTTCGACACGGCCTACAACACGGTATCCGCTGGCCCGGGTGCCCTCCAGATGCTCCACCTGAGCCGACATCCCCACGCGGTCCCACATCGTCCACGCAATACTGTGCGCGCTGATACCGCTGCGGCGCTGGTACAGGGTGAAGGCGTCCAGATAGGCGTTTGCGGCTGAGTACCCGCCGACGGTGGATCCGCCGAAGAATCCGTTGACCGACGAAAAGGATACGAAGCGAATACCTGGTCGACGCAAGGCAATATGATGCAGGACGCGAGCTCCGGCAACCTTCGCCGTCGAGATATCCGTGAGATCGGACTCTGTCGTGGTAGCCAACGGTTGCTCGCGATACGCGCCGGCCAGATGCCAGATGCCAGACAGCTGGATGCCCCAGCGATCCTCCGCCGACGTGACCGCGTCCCATACCTGATCGGCATCGCGTACGTCGGCGACCTCGAACCGGACCGCCTCGTCGCCCGCGATATCGCGTAACCGTTGGTAAGCCGCGGATTGCCGCTCATCTGGATCGCGGTGTCCTACGAGTAGCACCCGTGCGCCGAAGCGTTCTATCAGCAGCCGGGCCAGCTCATAGGCGAGTCCGCCCAGACCTCCACTAATCAGGTGCAGAACTCCAGAAGGAATCGCCACACCAACAGTGGGCTCATCGGGCAACCGTTCCAGCCCCTTCACCCAGCGAGCACCGTCCCGATAGGCAACCTCAATGTCCTTGGTGGAGTAGCCCAGTTCACCTGCCACGTGGTCGGCGCCGGCAGTCTGATCTGTGCGATCCAGGTCGACAAAGCGCACACGTAACCCAGGCATTTCGGCTACCGCACTGCGCAGCAGCACGGGAATCGGAGCGAGCCCAGGATCGGCCTCGTCCGTATCGGTGACCTGCTCGATACCGCTGCCGACGACATACAGCGCCGGTGGCGTTCCATCGCCCCGCTCTTCGTCAAAGACGGTTCGGACTATGCGGACCACATCGAAAACACCGACCGGCAATGGTTCTGGGGAACTGTCCGCGATATCACCCGGTGCTCGCGGTGCGGCGAGGTACACCACGGTACGAATTGCTGTTGTTCCGGAAACCGAACTCAACCCCGCGTCGACGTCCGCCACGGTGGCACGCACCACGCGAACGCCCTGCGCGGTCAGCCGGTCTGCCAATTGTGCGCCAAGGTCCCCCGATTCGCCGAGAATCAAAACGGCGCCGTCAATCGGGGCACTGGGCCGAAGTCGGTCACGCCGGTGCCACACCGGACGGAAGAACCAGTTTGGCAGGGAGTTCGCGGACGCGCTGGACGTCTGTACCCTGCGCACGATCTCGGCGAACTCACCGTCATCGAACCGTTGTCTCAGCAGGCTCCGCTGAATCTTTCCGATATCGGTTTTCGGAATACTCTCCGGCGGAACGGGAATGACTAGATCGGGATTTGGGCCTACCGCCAACACGCGGCTACGGACATCGGCGAGGACCTCCTCTTCCACCGCCCCGGACTGGGGGCTGAACACGATCGCCAGAACGTCGGTATCGCTGCCCGGCGGCCGTACCGCGATCGCAGCGGCATAGCTGCTGATCACTAGCCGGGATTCTTCGACCGCGGACTCGATCGCGTGGCAGCTGTAGTTCACGCCGTTGACGATGATGATGTCCTTGGCGCGACCGGTTAGCGTGAGTGCACCGCCGTGAATCCGGCCAAGGTCGCCCGTGTCGAACCAGCCGTCGGCAGTGAATGCCTCCCCGGTGCGCTCTGGGTCGGCATAGTATCCGCGTGTAACGGTGGGTCCGCTGATCTGCACTCGCCCAATCTCCCCGACGGGAACGGCCGTGTTGTCCATGTCGACGACACGTATCCGCGTGCCGTGGATCGGCTTTCCGAGTTCGGTGAATTCATCGGTGTCGGTGGTGGTTTCCACCGAAAAGTTCTGGGAGAAAACCACACCCGACGATGTCTCCGACATCCCCCATGACGGCCGCATCGCGGTGCGCGGTAAGCCGGAATGCTCCAGCATGCGCAGGAATCGGCGTGCGATGCGTGGGACGATCGCCTCGCCACCGTTGAGAATGAACCGCAAGCACGTCAGGTCGAATCGGTCGGCGTTAGGCGCCTCCGCGAACCGATCGGCGATCAGGCCGAACGCGAAATTGGGGGCCCATGTGTTGGTCACGCGGTAGCGGTCAACGATGGTCAGCCAGCGCAGTGGATCCGCCAGCACCCATGAGGTGGCAGCGTGCACCTGCTGACAGCACACGTACACATCCTGAAGATGGGACATGACGATGCCGCCGACATGCTCGAGCGGCATCCAGTTGAACGAGATATCTGCCGGGGCGAACGCATTAGTCTGCGCGGTCGCCGCCGAGCGGCTCAGGATGTTGCGATGCGTCAGCTGTACACCCTTCGGCTGTCCCGTGCTACCAGAGGTCAGCAAGAGCAACGCGACCGCATCGGGATCGGGCTCATGGTGCGCGGCATCTGGGTCGTGTGCCAAAAGATCGCCGATCGGGACTACCCGCGCCGCCTGGTGTACCGGAGGCTGCCCGGCCTCGTTGATGATCAATGGCTGGTTGAGCGCGCTCCAGGCCGTTGCCGCCTTCTCGGCGCCGCCAACCGCGTTCGGGGCCACCGGCACCGGCACGATGCCGCCGAGGAAACATCCCCAAATCGCCGCCACAAACTCGTCGTTGCGAGACAGGTGAACAATCGCCAAATCTCCTGGAACAAGTCCCGCGGCCCGTAACCCCCCAAGCATACGCCGCGCGGCATCGAGTACCGCCGCGTACGTCAGTGTGCGCTCGGCACCCGATTCGTCAAGAAAGACCAGCTCTGTCGTGGACGCATCATGTGCCGCGCGGACGAGCGCATCGGGTAGCGACGCCACGACAGGCACGACCGCCGGCCCGCCATCGAGCATGGATAGCTCGTGGACATCGCGTTGTGCCGCGGGCACTAGCGGCGCCTGCTTGGGCGGTGGCGTCGGATCGCCGACAAGAATGCGTGGCGGGTCAGCGATATCGGGCACAACCTGGATCTGGGTGGCCTCGGGTAGCCGCGCCGACCACTGGGCAATCAGCTCGTCATCGATCACCGGCAATCGGTATAGCGCCGCGATGTCGAGCGCTCCGGTCGTGGTCACCGGCAGTGCGGCAACAGGAACGAATGCACGCGGCACCAGCGACGGTGGCAGCACGATGCGTGCGAATTCCGACAACCGTTTCGAGGAGATCGGTGCAGAAGTTGCTACATAGGCCACCAGCTCGGTGGTGCCAGAGATGGTTCGGCGTGACAGTACCGCGCAGTCGTCGATCAATTCGTGCTCCATCAGCACTGCGTCGACAGTTGCCAGGTCCGCCCAGCGGTGACCGTCCCATGCGCGTCCACGAGAAGAATGTGCGATCTCCACCGAGGAGTCCCTGCGCATGCGTGCCGGTATCCCAGTAGGGAGCACAGCCTCGCCTGGTCTCCCGACGCATAGTTCCCCCAATACGCCCGGGGGCGCCAGTCGGCGGTCGGCGGTCAGTACTACCTCCGGAACCGGTTCCGGATCAACCAGATTGACACTGCCAGAGTGCAAAAAGGTGACGAGAATGCCAGCGAGATAGCTGTCCAGAAGCCCTATCGACGCATCAGTATTCAGCGAATCGGGCGCACCGGTAGGGCGGGCGTCGCCGGTTACCAGTTGCGCCACGGCGGCATCGTCCACGACGAATGCGGGGGCCAGCTCCCGCAGCGAGCGCTCCCGGTACAGGGCCGGTAGCGATGTGGGTAACCACGCGACACGGCGTGCACCGGCGGATACCGCCGCTACCAACGCCGCCACGAGGTCTGGTCCACGTTCGAGCGCGAGCACAACCGTCCCGCCATGGGCACCCGACATCGCCGCAGCCAATTGCAGTGCAGTCGTGCGTAATTCGGCGTGGGTAAGCTTCACGTAGCCATCGACGACCGCCACAGAGCTCTCGACATGCTGAAGCATCGGCGCCAAGCTCTCAGCCACACGTGCTTCGTGCGCACCGAGCGGCAGGCAGTCGATCGCCAGGTGCGGCGACGCGATCGCCGCGCGTAACAGCGCGGTGTAGTCGTCGCGCATTTGCTCCATCGTCGCCGCATCGAATAGTTCGGTGCTGTAGACGAACTGCACCCCGATACTTTCCCCGAGGGGCCAGAAGTGCAGTTCCACATCGGCTCGAGTGGTGCCTGTCGGCACCCCGACAAAGGACACGGGCGTTCCCGCGAAATCAAGGTCAGCCGGAGGCGGGCTTTGCATCGCGAACAGCACGGCGACCATCGGATTGCGTCCGGGAAGACGCGCGGGAGCGACCTCGTCGATGATCTGTTCAAGTGGCAGCTCCTGGTGCTCGTACGCACCCAAAGTCACCTCGCGGACATGGCTGACCAACTCCGCGAACCCGGCGGAGGGATCGATCTTGGCACGCAACGGAATTGTGTTCACGAACAGCCCGATGAGCGCCGAGACCCGGTGGTCTTCCCGATTCGCCATCGGAGCGCCGACCACCTGATCATCTGAGCCGCTGTAGCGGTACAACAGTGTGTAGAACGCCGCGAGCAGCGTCGCAAAGGCGGTCACGTCCATATCCCGCCCGAATGCGGCCATCGCTGCCGTGTCTGAGGGCGACAAGGTGAAGTCCAGGGTGGCACCCTGGAAAACGTTGTCCAATGGCCTGTCTCGATCGAACGGAAGCGCAGGCGAGCTCAGCTCGCCGGCCAACTGCGACCGCCAGTACGCGAGATGGCGCTCACGCGCGGGCCCGGACATGACGTCGTGCTCTTGTTCTGCCAGGTCTCCGATCTGGAGTTCCAGCGGCGGCAGTGCCGCTGGAATGCCTGTTACTTCGGCCCCGTACAGCTGGCGCAGCTCGTCGCACAGCACACCGATGGACCAGCCGTCGACGATGATGTGATGCATCGCCACCACCAACAGGAACTCTCCGTCCCGCAGGTCGAGTAGATGCGCCCGCAGCAACGGTCCGGCACTCAGGTCGAACGGTGCGCACACGAGGTCGAGAACTGCCGCGCGCACCTCGGGACGCTGTATCGGCGGCACAGACTGCGTACTGGAACAATCGATTTCCTTGAGCGGCACGGTAATAACCGTTTCAGCGGCCACCGCCTGCATCACTTCGCCGTCGACCTCGACAAAAGTTGTGCGCAGGATCTCATGTCTGGAAACCATTTCAGCGAAGGCTCGTCGCAGTGCATCCGGACGTACCGCACCGCGAAAATGCAGAACAATCGGCACGTTGTAGTAATGGCTGTCCGGGTCCAGTCGACTCAGGAACCACATTCGCTGCTGGGCGAATGACGTCCGGAAGAGGAGGATCTCCTCCCCCGATGTGGATGCGGGAAGGTAGTCGATAGTGGTCACTCTCGCGCTCCCTCAAGCAGAATGACGCCGTCTGCAGTACGCAGCGCGGCGCGCCCCCGACGGACGGGGGGCGCGGGTTTCGAGGACGTCTCGGGCTCGTCCGACGGTGTTGTCACGGCCGCGGCCACGTCCGCCACGGTGACTGATTCAAGCAATTGACGCATGCTCATTTCGATCCCTAGCGCATTGCGCTGCTCCGCAGCGATCTGCATGGCCAATAGCGACTCGCCACCCAGTTCGAGAAAACGATCATGGACACCGATCCGGTCGTACCCAAAGAAGCGCTGCCAGATCGCCGCGATGCTTTCCTCCAATTTCGACCGTGGCGCGCAATACTCCGTCGACAGCACCGGGCGGTGATTGAACGAGACGTTCGCCGATGGGGCAGCAGGCGTATCCGGCACCGGTGCCGGCTCCTGCTCAGCACGTGTCGCCACCGTACTCGAACCACCCAGAACCACCGTGGGTACCGCGGGCGCACCGAGCACCTCACCGAATCGGTCTGGTGGAACGTTCATCTCGTCGCTCGCAGAGGTGTCGACAAAGGTCCAGTCTCCAACTCCGGCACGGTGCCGAACGGCGAGTGTGCCATGCGCATACCCTTCGGCCAGTGCCGCATCGAGGGAGTCCTCACGCGGCCTCGTAAGCAGCATGCGTTGCGCCGACGGTTCGGACGCCGCGATCTCACGCAGCATGGCGACGGCGCGATCGAAGTCCGGATCCAGAACGAGCACCGGCTCAGGACGCTCGGCGACGATTAACGCATGGTCACCCGCCGGACCGGAATCGTAGACGGCCGAGCCGGTGAATCCGTTCGTGTCGAGTAGCGCTGCCCACTGCTGGGGTGCCACCAACGGTGAATCTGTCCGCACGTCGTCGTCGAAATCGAGCCATCCGGTCAACAGCGGGTCGATCAGCGAGTCGCAACGCTCCTCAGTCTTGGCTTCCAGCAAGAACATCAGGCCGCCGGGAGCGGTGAACGCCGCGGTATTGCGGATAGCGGTCGGCAGATCCGGTGCCACATGCAACACGTTGAACGCCAGGACAACGTCGAACCCAGCAAGCGGCAGACTCTGCCCGGCCGGATCGTCGACGATATCGAGAGAGGCGAATCGGACGAAATCGAGACCCTCTGCTTCGGCCTGCCGCTGGGCGGCCACCACAAACGAGCGTCCGATATCGGTGAAGTGGTACTCGACCAAGCCGGCCGGCAAGCCGCGCAGCGCGTCGACCACCGGCCACGTCAGGTAGCCACGGCCTGCGCCGATTTCGAGGATCCGCAGCGGCCGGCCCGGGGTGGCGTTGGCGGCCAGTCCGGCAAGTGTCGTCCCGATCAGATCGCGGTACGTTGCGAAATCGCTATGCGCGATGCGTTGTTCGGTGAGGCTCCGATACAGACGGTCATCTCCGTTCGGCGTCACGACCTCATTGCCGGCGATCTGCCCGCGCAGCACCTGGTCGTAGCCGCGCATGCATTGGTCCAGCAGCTGCGCCCATGTCGCCAGCTCGGGATTATCGGCGCACCAGCGCCCGAGTTCGGGCACATCGGCCACCGCCGGCACATCGAGCACGCGCAGCCGGCCGTTCTCGCCGGAGACGATGCCGTCCTCGCTCAAGATGCGCAAGAATGCATCGACAATCTTGTGGTAGTCCGGTATCACCCCCAGCCGGGCGATCAACTCGTCGCGCGAGTACTCGGTTCCGGGAGTCATCGCGACGCCTGCGCTTCGCAGGTGCGCGCATATGTACCGGGTGCACAGGTCGTCCAGCGCGTTCGACACCTGTGTCGAACCTTGCGGCACCACAACATCAATAGGCTCGGCGCGCAATCCTGTCGCGGCGCTCGACCATGTTGCGGCCACCCCTTCGACCGGCTCACTGCTGAGGACCCATCGCCGTCCGTTGCGATAAGCCACCGTTCGATCGCCACCCGGAACCGACAGCTCCGCGACCAGCGCCTGGGCATCGGTCCGGTCCATGTCTACCACGTTGACGGCGCGCGTTACGCCGTTGCGGCGCAACCATTGTGCCGCGCCAACTGCCAGCCAATGACTGACGTCGATGTCCTCCACGCCGGTGACATCGAAGGCGTTGCCGACACAGACATGCACCGCCACACCCGAACCGGCGGCATCGACCGCGCGCGCCAGTTGCACGTATCGCTCGCGATCCGGCCGCGTTCCGTGCGCACCGGTAAGGAACACGATGCGCTGGTATTCGGTCGAAGCCGGTGTGAGGCCCGGCCCGAGCAGATCAACACCCGTGCTGACTGTTTCGGCCAGTTCCGCGGCGAAACGAACGGTGGCCGGATCCTCGTCAACCAGAACCAGCCATCGTGCCGCGGGCGGCTCTGCGGCGGGAGCTATCGGTGTACCGCTACGCCACACCGGAACACTCATGTTCGGCCGGACGGGTGGCTGTGCGCCGTCAGACGCTGCGATCCAGTACCGCTGTCGTTCGAACGGATAGCCGGGCAACTCGACGCGTGCCGGGCGCCGGCCTCCCGATATCAGATTCCAGTCGATGTCGATGCCGTGCTCCCAGGCCTTGCCCACAGCGGCAAGCAATGCACGCCGGTCGCTGCGGCGGTCGTCGCGATGTCGCATCGTGGCGAAAGCTGCAAACGACGCGTCACCCTGCGGCTGGGCAAGCCGCGTCAATGTCTGACCGGGACCCACCTCCAGCAGCACCGCCCCCTGGAGGCCGGCCAATTCGCCGAATCCAGCGGCCAATTGCACAGGCTCACGGCTGTGCCGGATCCAATAGCCCGGGTCGGTTGCCTCCTCAGGCTGAATCCAGGTGCCCGTGACATTCGACAAATACGGCACACGCGGTGGCCGCAGCGTGACACCGGCCAAGATGTCGGCGAACTCACCGAGCACGGGATCCAACTCGGGCGAATGCACCGCCATCGATACTCGCACCCGTTGGAATTGGACGCCGCGCAGTTCCAATTCCTCTTCCAGTAGCGCGATCTCGGCGGTGGGTCCGGAGACCGTACACGACGATGCGTCGGTGATTCCGGATACAACAAGCCGGCCACTCAACAATGGGCTGACATCGGCCGCGGACAGCAGGATGCTCGTGGTAGCACCGCCCATTCGGGCGAACAATCGCCCACGCGCCGAAACCAACGGCAGCACTTGGTCGATGTCGATGACGCCGGACAGGCACGCCGCCGCGTACTCGCCCAGGCTATGGCCGAGCATCGCGCTCGGTGTCAACCCCCACGCCGCGAGCTGAGTCGCGAGTGCGTACTCGGTAGCCACCACGGCCGGAAACACCACATCGAGCCGCTGCTCATCGAGCCCACCGTTGCCAAACAGGTGGCTAAGCAGGTCGATATTGCAATGCTGCGCCAAGATCTGGGCGCACTCGTCGATTGACGACCGGAACACCTCTTCGGTCTCGTAGAGACCGTGACCCATCCCGACGTATTGCGCTCCGCCGCCGGGGAGCAGCAGAACCAACGGAACTGCACCGTCATTCGCGCGAGTGGCCTGGGCGGGAGCGGTCAGCAGCGACGCCGCCTGTTTCGCCGACCCGCACACCACCGAACGCCGATACGGTAATTTACGGCGACCCAATTGCAGGGTGTCGGCAACATCTGCTGGATCAATCTCACTGTTGCTACGCAGATAGTCGGCCAATTGCGCGGCCTGTTGGTCTAATGCCGATGCGGTGGCGGCCGACAGGACCAGCAAGGACTCGGAGCGATCCGCAGTTGGGAGCCGGTCGCGTTGAGCATCGCGCGGTGCCTGCTCGAGCACCATATGTACGTTGGTGCCACCGATTCCGAAGGCGCTCACCCCGGCGCGGCGCGGTCCGTCTCCCGCAGGCCAGTCGACGGTGTCGACGGCCACACGGAACGGGCTGTTGGCAAGGTCGAGCAGCGGATTCTCGGCGGTGTAATGCAGATTCGCGGGGATTACACCATGCTCGACGGACAACGCGGCCTTGATGAGTCCCGCCACTCCGGCCGCGGTGTCGGTATGGCCGATGTTTGTCTTGGCACTGCCCAGCAGGCAGTATCCGGTCTGGTCGGTGGATTCCCGGAATGCCTTGGTCAGTGCCGACACCTCGATGGGGTCACCGAGCGGTGTTCCCGTTCCGTGAGCCTCGACCATGCCGATCGAACTCGCCTCCACTCCGGCAACCGCATGTGCGGCGAGGATGACTTCACTCTGTGCGGTGGCGCTGGGCGCGGTGAAACCCGTCTTGTGACGCCCGTCGTTGTTGACCGCGCTTCCTTTGATGACGGCCCGAATTCGGTCACCATCAGCGAGTGCGTCAGACAAGCGCTTGAGCAGAACAACTCCCACGCCGTCGCCGGGGAACATGCCCGCGGCGTCGGCGTCGAAGGCCCGGCAACGGCCATCGGGAGAGAGCGGTCCGTTCGGGGTGTACCGGTATCCCTTGCCGGGGTGGGGGTTCAAGCTCACTCCACCAGCCAGAGCCAGGTCACATCGGTAGTCCAGAAGTTCCTGGCACGCCAGATGCACCGCAACCAGTGAGGTCGAGCAGGCGGTGCTCACCGCAACACTCGGACCCGTCAGATTGAGATGATACGAGACGCGGCCAGGAAGCGAGCCCGGCGAATTGGCAAACCCCGCGGGTAATGCGTCCGCCGAGGAAGGGCTGAGGCCAAGATGCGGAAGGACGTTCGCGATGAGATAGTTCGACTGCCCGGAGCCCGCGTAGACGCCGACCAGTCCATCGTATCGATCCGTGTCATAACCGGCCTGTTCGAAGGCGTGGTACGCACATTCCAGGAAGAGACGTTGCTGCGGATCTATCATCGCGGCCTCGGCCGGCGGGTAACCGAAGAACTTGGCGTCGAATAGTTCGATTCCCTCGATGACGGCCTCGCGACGCACTAACCCCGGCGCATCCGCTAAGTCATCCAAAGATCTTGCGCCTTCACGCTTTTCCGTGAGTAGCGACCAGTATTCAGTGAGGTCGCCGGCGCCGGGAAATCGGCACTGCATTCCGATGATGGCAATGTCGGCAAACCCTGTCTCGGTGGTCGGTGTATCCATATCCACTGTCACTGACGTTGTTCTCCCACATTGGTATTGCTGCCACAGCGTCGCTGCACCAGATCGACAAGATCGGCAAGAGTCGCGCCCTGATCCCAGAGCTCAGCCACCGATACCTTGATTCCGCAGCGCTCCCCTATCGCTGTCACGATGCGAGCGGCGATCAGCGAATCGCCTCCCAGGTCGAAGAAATTGTCGTCCGGTTCAACGCTTGCCACACCCAGTGCCTCACACCAGATCTGCTCGACCGCCACGGTCGGCGAGACATCGGCCTGGGGAGCCGTCTCGGTCACCGTCGGCACCTGTTTGGCAGGCGCCGACGGTGCCTGCCTTGCGGGCCGGCTGGCGACGGGCTTCGGCGGAATCATCCACAATCGCTCCCGCTCGAACGGATATGTGGGCAGAGGCACCCGCGGCTGTGGCGCACCGAAGTGCTGCCACACCAGCTCAGCACCAGCGGCCCAGAGGCGTCCTGCTGCCGCTATCGCAACGGTCGCACTGTCACCGGTCCGATCCCCGAGCATCGAAACGACCTCCGGTTCCTGAGTATTCGCCGCGACGATGCCGCGCAAGGTGTGACCGGGACCGGCCTCCACAAGCACCGCATCCGGGTACTCGGCACACAGCACCGCCAGGCCGGAGGCGAACTGCACCGTCTCACGCAGCTGCCGTCCCCAATACTCGGGGTCGGTGGCCTGCGCCCCGGTGATCCAGGTACCCGTGACATTGGACATGAAAGGAACCTGCGGCGGTTGCAATCGCAGCCGCGCCACAGCAGCCGAGAAACGGCCGACCGCCGGATCGACGAGGGCGGAATGGAAACCCCGATTCACCGGTAAACGCGTGCAGCGCACGCCGGTACTCGCCGCCTCCTGCACGAGTGCTTCGATCCCCTCCGCGCTGCCGGCAACAACGACCTGCTCCGGGCCGTTGACCGCCGCAACCGATACCCCAGCCGGAAGCATCGCGGTGACGGCATCGAGCGATGCCCCAACGGCAGCCATGGCACCGGACTCACACTGCTGAATCAGTTCGCCGCGCAGCGCCGCCAGCTGAACTGCTTCGTCCAGCGTGAATACCCCTGCAACGCAAGCAGCCGCCAGTTCACCAATGCTGTGGCCGAGCATGGCCACGGGTTGCACACCCCACTCGCCGAGGAGCTGGGTGAGCGCATACCCAACCGTGAACAGTGCGGGCTGGGTCAGGCGGGTCTGCATGAGCGCAGCGTCGGTGGCCTCGTCACCCTCGCCGCACAGCATCGTGCGCAGATCCACACCGATCAGCGGCTCAAAGCGGATGGCGCACTCGTCGATGTGCCGGCGATAGACCGGTGATGTCGCGTAGAGCTGCGCACCCATGCCACTGAACTGGCTTCCCTGCCCGGGAAACAGGAGCACGACGGGGCGGGGCTTGTCTGAGGCAATCCCGGTGCGAGATGGTGCATGTCCCGTGCTTTCGAGGACTTGCCGCGCTTCCGTCGAGTCCGCACAGACTGCGGTAAACCGATGCTTGAAAGCACGCCGTCCGATGCGCAACGTGGCCGCAACGGCGGCCAGATCTTGTTCGGGATGCTGCTCCAGGTGCCGCGCCAGGTTCTTCCGCGCAGCCTCGAGCGCCGGTGCCGTTCGCGCCGAGAGCACAAGCAGGTGCGGACCGTCCTGAACTGCAGTGGGCGCCTGTGAAACTGGAGCTTCCTGCAGTACGGCATGAGCATTGGTGCCACCCATGCTGTAGGAGCTGACTCCCGCACGACGCGGCTTTCCGTCGAGCGCATTCCAGCGTCGCAGGCGCGTACCCACATAAAAAGGGCTCTTCGAGAATTCAATCTGCGGATTGGGGGCCGTGAAGTTGACAGCAGGCGGGTACATCCGATGTTGCAGCGCCAGTATCACTTTGATGAGGGCCAGGACGCCCGAGGCAGGCCCGGTGTGTCCGATGTTCGGCTTCAGGGTTCCCAGTCGGCATGCTTCTGTCCGCGTGTCACCCGCTTGGCGAAAGGCATTGTCCAGCGCGGCGATCTCGATCGGATCGCCCAGTAGCGTCCCGGTGCCATGCGTCTCCACGTAATCGACGGTCTCGGCCGGAACCTCGGCGACGGCCAGCGCCTCGGTGATGACCTCAACCTGGCCGCTGACACTCGGCGCAGCAAACCCAGCCTTATTCCCGCCGTCGTTGTTGACGGCGGTTCCCCTGATGATGCCCAGAATCGAATCACCATCTGCGACAGCGCTCGACGCGCGTTTCAGCAGGATTACTCCGACTCCGTCACCGACCAATGTGCCGTCGGCGGACGCGTCAAACGCACGGCATCGACCGGAGGTAGAGATGGCGCCGCTTTCGGTAGCCACGTATCCGGCGGTTTGCGGGAAGGTGATGGAGGCGCCACCGGCCAGCGCCATGTCGGACTCACCCGACAAAACGCTTTGCACCGCAAGGTGGATGGCCACCAGCGAGGTGGAGCAGCCGGTGCCCAACGATATGCTGGGACCGCGCAGATTCAGCTTGTAGGAAACGCGGGGCGCCAGAAAATCGTTCTCGGTCGCCAGCGCCGTCTGCAGATACTCGGTGCCGTTGAGGTTCCCGTAATCGGTCGACAGATTTGCCCGGTAATAGGTCGAGCCCGCACTGCCCCCGAAAACCCCGACAGAACCGTCGTACCGCTGCAGGTCATAACCTGACGATTCCACAGCCTCCCAAGCACATTCGAGAAAGAGTCGTTGCTGTGGATCAATCGATCGTGCCTCGCTCGGGGCGTATGCGAAAAACTTGGGATCGAAGTCGGCCACATCGGCAAGAACCGGCCGAACCCTCACCAGCCGCGGATCACCGAGTTCCTCCGGCGAAACCCCCGCCGACAGCAGCTCCTCATCGGTGAAATGCGTGAGCGATTCCTCTCCCGCACAAAGATTCGCCCAGAACTCATCCAGATTCGTGGCACCAGGCACCCGCGCAGCGATGCCGATAACCGCGACGTCGTCGTCCCGAACCTCGTGGTCATCGCCATCACCGTCAGCCGTCGCCCGGCTTGAGCCGTGATCGAGTTCCTCGCACCACTGACGCACGTTCTCCAGCACAGCATCTCGCTCGGCAGCGAGGTAGAAGTGCCCGCCGGGAAATGTTGCCGACCGGTAGCCACCGCGGGTCACGTGCGCCCAAAGATCCATGTCAGCGGGATCGATAGCCTCGTCCTTGCCCCAGAGCGCGAGGATCGGTGCATCCACGGGTGGCTCAGGGTCGGTTCGATATTGTTCGACCAGCCGGAAGTCGGCCCGCATGCCGGAGATGACCAGATCCCGTAACGCCGCTACATCGAATGCGCTGTCCTGCCCCTTTGCGGCGCTCACCTCACCTGTGGCCGAACGCCCGTACGCGATAAATGCGTCATCGTCTAGATCCCGCAGTCCGCCACTGCGGACGAGATGCGGTGCCGTGTACGAGGAAACACACAGCCGGAGTTGCGGATACCTGCCAGCCGCCTCCAGCCGACGCGCGACCTCGAAGGCGACCAGCGCACCCATGCTGTGGCCGAACAAGTACAACGGCCGATCCCCCAGAGTCAGTAACGCCTCGGCCACGCCGTCGGCAAGCGCGCCCAGGCTCGAGGGGAGCTGTTCAGAAATCCGGTCCTCGCGACCGGGGTATTGCACGATATGCACCGAGAAATCCGGGTTGATCAACCAGGAGCGGTAGAACGAGGCTCCACCACCAGCATGCGGGAAGACCACCAACGCCGGATGCCCGTCGGGGTCAAGAGCTCCACCCCGTAACCATGTCCGTTGGAGCTGCTCCGCCGATGTCGAAGAGTGCTGCATGACTTGATCTACCGCCTTTGTCGTTGCTGTGATAGGCGCTGCACGCGGGCATCTCGCCCACGCTCAGCTCGACTGCGCGCAGCGACGAGACCGCCGCTACCGCTTACTTCAGATTTAGCGCCCTGATCGCGCGCGCCGTTCAGATACGTGGCGAGCTCCGCGACGGTCGGGTGTGCGTACAGATCGAGCAGCGATACCGAAAGCCCAAGCTGCTCCGAAAGCCTGGCTTGAACGCGAGCCAGTAACAGCGAATGACCGCCGATGTCGAAGAAGTTGTCGTCAACACCGATACGGGGAACCTTGAGCACCGCGAGCCACAAGTCAACCAGCACACGTTCCATCGCGTACCGCGGCTCGAGGTAGGGAACGATCGCGGCACTCACTTCGACGGGAATTCGTTGCACCGCAGCGCGATCGATCTTCCCTGACGGCAGTTGCGGCAGCGCGTCGAGAATGGTTCCGGCCGGGGGTATTAGGTGCTCCGGCAGCCGCGCACGTAACCAGTCACGCAGCTGCAGCCAGGTCAGCGCGGGGTCCTCGCAGGCACAGTACGCAACCAATCGATCGCCTTGCGCCATGACTGCCGCGCGACGGATGGACGGGTGCGCGGTGAGCGCGTTCTCGATCTCTTCCGGCGCGATCCTGCGGCCCCGGATCTTCAACTGATTGTCCACTCGCCCAAGGAACTCGATGGTGCCGTTAGGCAGGAAACGTGCCCTGTCCCCGGTGCGATAGATACGAGCGCCGGGTGCGCCCGATACCGGATCGGCGACAAACCGCTCGGCGGTGCGGGCCGGGTCTTCCACATATCCGCGCGCGAGCTGCACCCCCCCGATGTACAGCTCTCCGGATACACCCGGCGGAACCGGCCGGAGAAATCTATCGAGGATGAAGGCCTGGTTGTTGGCAATCGGCGTACCGATGGTCACCCCGTGCCTGGATGAGCCGGCCCGGTAGACCTCGTATGTGCACGCCACGGTCGCCTCGGTGGGCCCGTACCCGTGATACATGGGAATCTCACAGCGAGTAAGGAACCGCTCGAGAAGCTCTGGGCTCAGCGCCTCGCCACCCGTCCACACCGAAGCCAGCGAGCGAGTCGCCTCGGTGAACTCGGGCCGATCCAGCATCGGGTCAAGTAGCGACGGCACCAGGTCGATGAACGTGACACCGGTGCGTGCGATCAAGTCGAGCAAGTATGCCGGGTCCGACTCGGCTCCCACCTTGGGCAGAACCACCGCAGCACCGCAGACGAGCGGGAGGAATATCTCGTTGATTCCCATGTCGAACCCGAGCGACGACTTGTGCAGGGCAGCGTCGTCGGCCCCGAATCCGAGGACATCGGCTTGCCACAGCAGTCGATTGCAAATTCCGCCATGAGTCACCATCACCCCCTTCGGAGTGCCGGTGGAACCGGACGTGAAGACGACATAGGCGAGCTCGGCCATCTGGACGCCCGGCGCCGGATCGTTGTGGCGAGTTGCGTCCCATGGTTTCTCGTCGAGATTCAGCACTGGTATCTCCAGGCTTGGCAGTCGCGTCGCAGGATCGCCATGGGTAAGCACCGCCGCGAGGCGAGCGTTTGTGCACACCTCCGCTATCCGGCTCGCCGGCCAAGCAGGCTCCAACGGGACGAACGCGGCACCGGCCTTCAACACGGCCAGTAGCGCCACCACGAGGTCCGCCGACCGGTCCATGTTGATTCCAACAAGGCTTCCACTACCGATGCCGAGCGAGCGAATCGACGAAACCAACTGCCCGGCAAGCACATCCAGTTCACCGTAACTAAGCTGACCATCCTCGGTGACGACGGCGATGGTATTCGGGTTCTGTTGCGCCTGTCGCTCAAACAATGTGTGTAGCGGGGTATCGACGAGGTGCCGGGTGTCCCCGGTGGCATTCCAGTCGCAGAGGATGTGCTGTCGTTGCTGGTCGGTGAGCAAAGGCAGATCACGCACGCTGCACTCCGGATTCACCACCCCATGGGCCAACACTGTGGCGAGGTGCTCCAGGACTTGCTGTATGAATTCTGGTGCGTATTTATCGGTTCGGAAAGTAGCGGCCAACGCCGCTCCGTCGACCAGGTCAATGGCGAGGTCAAACATCGGTGCCGGGTTGGGCAATCCGAGGTCGGTCGTCGTCGTTCCGGCCAAACTCAACTCACTCGTGACCGGCCGAGTTGCCGCGAACATAACCTCGAACAGTGGTGAGCGGCCCGTGGTTCGTTGCGGCGCCACTCTTTCGATGACCGTCTCAAAAGGAATGTCACGGTTGTCGTAAGCTTCGAAAAAGGCTGATCGAGCGCGACCCAGCAAGTCCAGGAAGGTTGTCTGAACATCGACGTTCAGCCGTAGCGCAAGGGTGTTCGTGAAATTGCCCCACACGCCTTCGACTTCGGACGCATCACGGACCAGCGCCGGAATCCCGATCACCAAATCCGTCGCCTCTGTGTATCGATGCAGGACCGTAGCCAACCCTGCAAGTACGATCGTGTAGGGCGTGGCTTTGTGAATTCGCGCTAGATCTCGCAGGCCCGCAACGGTGCTGTCTGGCAGCGCATGCCGGTATCGCCCGCTGGCCGTAGCGTGCGGCTCCGGAGACTGAGTCGTCGCCGGAAAGCCAACGGTGGGCGGTAGCGGGGTGAGTCGGTCAACCCAATATTTCAGCTGGTTGTCGAGATGACCATGCTGCAGTCGTTCTTGCTCCCACACCGCATAGTCTGCGTATTCGAGGCCCGGAGCCGCTGGCGCAGCGTCAGTCTGGCCAGTCTCGAAGGCGTATTGCGCAGATAAGTCAGCGAACAACAAATCCCAGGTGATCTCGTCCGCCGCGATGTGATGCAGTACCAGAATCAGAACATGCACATGCGCTGAGGCACGCAAAAGCTCGACGCGCAGCGGAGGGTCTGAGGCGAGATCGAAAGGGCGGTCAGCGATCTCCCGCGCGAGAGCCGCGATCGCGTCCTCCAGCGTCGCCGACGCCTTGTCATCGATGTCAACGACTGAGAGCGCGATGTCCCCGGTCTGCTCGATCAGCTGTATCAGCTCACCGTCGGGGCCATGGGTGTAGCGAGTCCGCAGAATCGCGTGCCGGCCGAACAATCGGATCACACTCGTGCGCAACGAATCAAGATCGAGTGGACCGTCAATTCGTAGGCCGACCAGCATGTTATATGCCGTGCCCTCCGGAAAAATGGCCTGTGCGAACCACATCCGACGCTGTGTCGAAGACAACGGAACCACTGCCGTGCGCGATCGCGCCTGAATGTTCGTGCTCCGGGCACTCGAGGACGCATCCGTGAGCCCACGTTCGGTCAGCACTGCCCGCAACAACCGCAAACGCTCTGCCGAGGTCGAATTGCCTGCTCGGGACGACGACATTCGTATGCCTCCCCTGTCCACTAAAGCCGCATAATCACAGCGGTTTTTGCATCTTCGGGTTCGCACAGCATTGGACGCAGAGCCGAAAATGCTTCGGAGCGAATAGAATTCACCCATACACCGCAGATAGATTAGCCTATCTTTACTTTGGCTAGGCTAGCCTATATCAATTCGTTTGGTTAGGGTGAGCTAAGTGTGTCACGCATGCGAGCAGCACGAAAGAGGATGCAAAACATGGGTAGAGGCTTCCAGGGTGCGGTGCTGCGCGGGCTTGGGGCGCGTGATCACGTAGCCACTGTCGTCGATACCAGTCAGGTCGCGCCGAATTGTGTGCGGCTGACGATGTCGGCGCCCACCCTTTTCGAGGACCTGCTACACACGCCGGCCGAATGGCTGCGGTTCTGGTTCCCTGATCCCGAGGGTGGCGCCACCGAACATCAGCGGGCGTACACGATCGTCTCCACGGATGCCCAGGCCGGCGAGTTCGCGATCGATGTGGTGATCCACGAGCCCGCCGGACCCGCCTGCCGGTGGGCGGGGGCGGCCCAGCCCGGAATGACCATTCCGGTAGTAGCTTTCGGCTCAGCACGATTCGAAATCCCCGAAGATCTTCCCGCCGGGTTCCTGCTCATCGGCGATTCGGCGTCCATCCCGGCGATCAACTCCATCCTGGCCGCGCTGCCCGCCGATGTGGATGTCGAGGTCTACCTGGAACGCCACAGCCCCGACGATGAACTCATCGCGCTGACCGAGCATCCCCGGCGGGTTCTGCATTGGGTGGACCGCGCCGACGAAACCTCACTGGCGGGCGCGATCGAGGCCCGCGACTGGTCCAACTGGTACGCCTGGGCCGGACCCGAAGCGGGCTCGCTCAAACATCTGCGCAAGCGCCTCAAAGAACAATTCGGATTCCCCAAGGCCGACGTGCATGCCGCCGCCTACTGGACCTTCGGCCGCGCCATGGGCAGCCGCCGCGGAGACACCCAGGCTCCGTCGACTTTGGACGCCAAGACCTCCAGCTTGGCCACTCCCTCCGCACCAAAAACACTGGCCGACAACCCCATACCGGTATCCGGTAGCGCGATCCCCCGGGGTCGCTGGCGTTCGCAGGCGGCGAAGGAGTTGTTGGCGCCGGTCAAGAAGCAGATGATCGCCGGTGGTGTGCTGCAAGCGATCATCACCATGGTCGAGCTGGCACCGTTCGTGGTGCTCGTCGAGCTCACCCGCCAGCTGCTGGCCGGAGCCGACCAATCCCGGCTATGGCACACCGGATTCATCTTCCTGACACTGCTGGTACTCGGCGCCGCGCTCGGCATGGCTCTCACACTGTGGCTGCACGTTGTTGACATCCGATTCAGTACAAGCATCCAGCGCCAGTTGTTGGACAAGCTTTCTCGGGTTCCGTTGGGGTGGTTCACGCAACGCGGTTCGGGATCGGTCAAGAAGCTGATTCAGGACGACACCCTGTCGCTGCACTATCTGATCACTCACGCGATCCCCGATGCGGTGGCCGCCGTCGTGGGGCCGGTGGCGGTGCTGATCTACCTCTTCGTCGTCGACTGGCGCCTGACCCTGTTGCTACTGGTGCCCATTCTGATCTACATCGTCACGGCCGCTGTGCTGATATTCCAGAGCGGCCCGAAGATGATCGAGGCCTCGCGCTGGAGCGAACGGATGAGCGGAGAATCGGCCGCCTATCTTGAAGGCCAGCCGGTGATCCGCATTTTCGGCGGAGCCTCAGCGTCCTCGTTCAAACGCAAGCTCGACCTG
>NZ_LJYH01000013.1:0-412 GCF_001440005.1 Mycobacteroides sp. H001 | reverse complement strand
CTTTCTCAACGAATGGCAGTGGCCGTTCATTGGCAGGAAGACCTTTATGGATCTTGTTACCCGGCCGACGACGTTCCTGTGGTTGATCGCCGGGGCCGGAACGCTGTTGGTCGTCGCGGGGGCCATGGAGCCCACGACCCTGCTGCCATTCCTGGTGCTCGGCACCACCTTCGGCACCCGCCTACTGGGAATCGCATACGGACTGAACGATGTTCGCGGTGGTCTAGGGGCCACACGCCGTATCGCCGTCGCCCTCGAGGAAACCGAACTCAGCATCACCGAAGCAAAAGCAGCGGCCGATAGTGGCTCATCTGTGTCGTTTGATGCGGTGACGTTTGGGTATCGGCCGGGGGTGCCGGTTATTCATGGTGTGGATCTGAGGCTGCGGCCGGGCACTGTGACGGCGCTGGTG
>NZ_LJYH01000012.1:0-19323 GCF_001440005.1 Mycobacteroides sp. H001 | reverse complement strand
GCATGAACAAGCTCGGATCGGCCGGCGCACCCGGCACCGGCTCGTTCCTGTTCGCCGACCCCGCCGACGAACAAGCCGCACTGGTGCAAGCCGAACACGAGGCGCACCACAAGTCGCTGCTCGCTCTGAAGGAGTACCAGGACGGCGAGCCGGCAACAAACGGTCACGGCCACTAGAAGTCAGTTCGACAGTGGGGCCCCGCACACGAAAAAGTGTGCGGGGCCCCACTGCTTTACCCTGGCCGTATGCACGAGATGACTCGCGAGCAATGGTGGGCCTTCGCCACCGAGGGCACCCGCACCGGGATGCTGGGGCTGGTACGGGCCAACGGAGCGCCCATCGTGACACCGGTCTGGTTTCTGCTCCATGAGGGACCCGGCGGCGATGAGCTGATCTTCACGACGGGCACGGAAACATTGAAAGGCAAGGCCATTCGACGGGATCCGCGCATCTCGCTGGCCGTCGACGACCAGCGCCCGCCCTACTCCTACGTCCAGTTCACAGCCGAAGCGCGACTGACCAGTGATCTCGATGAGATGCGCGAATGGGCGACCAGGATCGGCGGACGCTACATGGGAGCCGAGCTGGCCGAGGATTTCGGCCGTCGCAACGCGGTTCCGGAGGAATCGCTGGTGCGCGCCACCATCACGAAAGTCGTTGCCCGCGCAGGGATCGCAGATTAAGACCCTGGCGCACCGAGCTCGCGCAGCTTCTTGAGGGTCACCCACGGAATCGCGCCCATCGCGCAGGTGATCACCCCGCCGAACACGAACGCGACGAGGGCGGCGGTGTCGCTGTCCACTGCCAGCAGATAGGCGCCGGTGACCACCGCCAGCAGCGCCAGACCGATCGCACCGGCGATCCCTACGGTGGCGCGCAGCCACAGCCGATCGACCACCACTGATTTCGATGCCGCCTCGGCGGCCGCCCGATAGGCCGGTGACCCCGGCCCGGTGTAATCCTTCGGAACATGGCTCGTGTGGTCCGCTAGTCCGCCGAATGTCTTGAGCTTCTCGGTCGAGGCCTCCGCGGGAGGCGGGCCCGACGGCACACTGCCGGCCCCGGAAGCATTGGCACCCTTGGATTTAGGTACGGCCTTTGACGGGCCACGCGTCGTGCGCTGAGCCGCCGTCTTGCGGGCGCGCAGTAGCAGCGGCACGGCACCGATGATGACGGCCAGCGATACCCCGATGACAATGTAGATCCCCAGCGACGGCCCAGCCGATCCCGGCGCGCCCTCCCCCAGCCCGGTCATCACGACGATGGCGCCGACCAACATCCCGACGAATGCCAGCCAGATGACGGCGCACAGCCCAATGAGCATCCGGTCGACGGCCTCCGGAGAGGATCGACGCACCGGACCGGCAAGTGCCTCCAGTGGCTTGGCCAATCGACCCGCTGGCATCAGCAGGTTGCCTGCGCCGAATTGTTGTTGTTGGCGGACAGAACCTGGCCATCGCTGGTGGTGATCGTGCAATTGAGCTGGCTCAGGCGCAGGAAGCTGCTCGCCGACACCGAACCGATCTCCGAGTTCGAGATCGGGGTGACGGTGATCGACCACGGGATGTAGACGTTCGGGTTTACCCGGGTACGCCCGGAGCCGTCGGTCCACGTGATCGAGATGCGATCAAGCGGGGCCTTCGAGCCCGTCACCGAGTACGTGATCTGCCGGGGCCCGGCCGGGGTCGTAGTCGTCGGCGGTGGAGGAGGCGGCGGCGTGGTGGTCGTCACCGGCGGCGGTGCCTCATGCGTCGTCACCGGCGGCGGAGGCGGAGGCACCGGAACCGGAGGTTCCACCGTCACGGTCTCGGTCACCACCGGCGGAGGTGGAGGTGGCGGCGGTTCAGTGGTTGGCGGCGGAGGTGGTGGAGGCGGAGGTTCCGTCGTGGTGGTGATGATCTCGTTCCACGGCGTGGTGCTCGGAGTCGGCGTGACCGAGGTGCTCTTGGCGGCACCGGTCGTCTCGTCCGAGCGCCCGGCCACCAGCAACGCGACGGATGCCACCAAGGTGATGGCGGCAATGATCGCCGCCACCCCGACGACCCAGGGCCACCGCGGCGGAGGCGGCTCCTCACCGTCGACCAGCTGGGTGTCGTACTCGTCGTACGGCACGTACGGACTGGTGAATTGCTCGGATTCGGGCGCCGAATACGCCTGTGAATGAAACGCGGCGGAATCCGGTCCGGAAGAGTCAGCAGCTGCGCCATCCGCGTTCGGACCGTCCAGATCCGGAACTTCCCCGGGAGTCCCCGACCCTGGGTTGTCCGTCCCACTCATCTACACAAGTTCCTTTTCGTCACTTCCCGCTCCCCGGCGGGCCACCTGCCTGAGGGGCCATGGCAACGATAGCCAAAGCAATCCGGGGCGACGAAACCCGACGGCCGTAAAAACCAAACTGACCACCGGATTGTTATCGAAAACGTGACAGTGCACACGGAGATGTCACACCAGTCACGGGAGTCCCGCCGCAAAGTACGAGCGCGGCGGCGAGAAGGGGGTGAAACGCGCGATGAGCTAGTGCTTCTCCGGGCCCACGTGGTACTCGAAGACCAGACCGGCGACCGCGCTGAGAACAAATACCGCACCGGCGGCAAGCAGCCACGGCAGCCATAGCGCCACACCCACGGCGGTGGTGGCGGCGGCAAGCGCGATCATGATGGGCCACCAGCTGTGCGGGCTGTAGAAGCCCAGCTCGCCGGCGCCGTCGGCGACCTCGGCGTCTTCGTAGTCCTCGGGCCGGGTGTCCAGGCGCCGGGCCACGAAGCGGAAGAAGGTCGAGATGATCAAGGACAGACCCGTGGTCATCACCATGGCGGTGGTTCCCGCCCATTCCACACCACCATTGGCGTAGAGGGCTGTCAGCACCGCGTAGACCACAGTGGCCAGGGCGAAGAATCCGGTGAGGATCTCGAAGAGTCGGGCTTCGATATGCATGCTGCGCTCCTACCTTTCCCGCTGCCTAGTTCTTCGCCGCGTTGTTGTCCGCCGGCGCGAGCTCCCCGCGGCGGCCATCGAACGGCCTGGTGGTAATCGAGACCGGCGACTGCCCGATCGACGCCAGCGCCTCGGCGTTGGTCTTACCCGCCTTGCGCGCTTCCAGGTAGAACTTGAAGTCGTTGGGGCTCACCACACGCAGCTCGAAGGCCATCATCGAGTGGTAGGTGCCACACATCTCGACGCAGCGACCCACGAACGCGCCTTCCTTCAGGATCTTGCTGACCTGGAAGACGTTGTCGGAGTTGTTGGCCTTGGGCTCGGGCATCACGTCGCGCGTGAACAGGAACGGGACCACCCGGAACGAGTGGATGACGTCGGCCGAGGCCAGCTGGAACTCGACGCTCTTGCCGCTGGGCAGCACCAGCACCGGGATCTCCGACGAGGTTCCGACGGTCTCGATCTTGTCGAAGTTCAGGTAGGTGCGGTCCTCACGGTTCAGGCCGCGCACCGGGCCGACGAGCTCGTTGCCGTGCGCATCCTTGCCCTCGGGCTTGGAGGTCATGGCCTTCTTGCGTTCCGGGTCGGCGCCTTCGTAGTTGAGGCTGCCGTCCTTGAACGCGACCTTCTGGTAGCCGAACTTCCAGTTCCACTGGAAGGCGGTCACGTCCACGACGACCTCGGGGTTCGGGTCCTTGTGCATGACCTTGTTCTGCACCACGACGGTGAAGTAGAAGAGCACCGCGATGATCAGGAAGGGCACCACCGTCAAGATGAGCTCCAGCGGCAGGTTGTAGCCGAACTGGCGCGGGAACTCGGTGTCGCCCGGCTTGTGCCGGTGGAACGCGACGGTCCAGAACGTCAGTGCCCACACGATGACGCCGACGACCAGCGAGGCCACGACTGCCCAGGTCCACAGGGGAGCCATGTAGTCGTGGGCTTCGGGGGTGATTCCCTCGGGCCACCCGAACCGCAGCACTTCTTGGACGCTACAACCGCTGAGCAGGAAGCTCGCCGCGCCCAACAGCACCACAGTGGCCAGCAGGGACGGCCGTGAGCCGGACCGTGACGTCACGTTTTAAGCCTCCTGTTTCGGTACAGAATCCATCGCTGACCAGTGGCAGCAATCGAATACTACGCAGCGTAGACCACGCGGTCGCATCAGGGCAGCGACGGGGCCGGTGTGGGGACCTAGGTCCTGGGACAGGTCGCGCGATGTTGCATACTTGGCCGCGTGTGTGGACTGGTGGCGTGGCTGGGCCCGCCGGGGTCTTCGCTCGAATCTCATAGCCCTGCGGTGGATGCGGCGATGGTGCATATGCGTCATCGCGGCCCCGATGAGCCGGGAATCTGGCACGAGGAAAACGTGCTCTTCGGTTTCAACCGGCTCTCGATCATCGACATCGCGCATTCGCATCAGCCGTTGCGCTGGGGACCGGCGGACACCCCCGACCGATACGTGCTGGTCTTCAACGGCGAGATTTACAACTACCTGGAACTCAGGGAGACGCTGCGGGCCGAGCACGGCGCAGCATTCGCCACCGAGGGCGACGGCGAGGCGATTCTGGCGGCGTACCACTTCTGGGGCCCGGATGCGCTGCACCGGCTGCGCGGCATGTTCGCCTTCGCGATCTGGGACACGGTCGAACGTGAGTTGTTCTGCGCGCGAGATCCTTTCGGCATAAAGCCGCTGTTCATGGCGACAGGCCCGGGCGGCACCGCGCTGGGCAGCGAGAAAAAATGCCTGCTGGATCTGGTGGAGCAATTGGGCATCGGGACCGAACTGGACCTGCGGGCGCTGCAGCACTACACAACGCTGCAGTACGTTCCGGAGCCCGAGAGCCTGCACACCGAGATCCGCCGCCTGGAATCCGGTTCGTACGCG
The DNA here is from genome assembly GCF_001440005.1 of Mycobacteroides sp. H001. NCBI lineage: Bacteria > Bacillati > Actinomycetota > Actinomycetes > Mycobacteriales > Mycobacteriaceae > Mycobacteroides > Mycobacteroides sp. H001. The sequence goes on along the minus strand of NZ_LJYH01000012.1, from coordinate 14,504 downwards.
CGCATCACCCCCGGTCAGGAGCCACGCGTCACGCGTTATTTCCCGGCCCGGTTCGCCGTCACGCCGTTCACCCGCGCGACCCGCCAGTCCCGGTACGACGAGATCACCGAGGTGCTTTCCGATTCGGTGGCCAAGCACATGCGGGCCGATGTCACGGTGGGTTCGTTCCTGTCCGGAGGTATCGACTCCACGGCCATCGCCGCGCTGGCGATCCGGCACAATCCGAAGCTCATTACGTTCACGACTGGCTTTGAGCGGCAAGGCTATTCCGAAGTCGATGTGGCGGTCGAGTCCGCCGAGGCGATCGGTGCCCGGCACGTCGTGAAGGTGGTCAGCCAGGAGGAGTTCGTTTCCGCGCTGCCCGAGATCGTCTGGTATCTGGACGATCCGGTGGCGGATCCATCCCTGGTACCGCTGTACTTCGTGGCCAAAGAGGCCCGTAAACACGTCAAGGTGGTGCTCTCCGGCGAGGGCGCCGACGAGCTCTTCGGTGGATACACGATCTACCGGGAACCCTTGTCGCTCAAGCCTTTCGAATACCTTCCCGGCGCGTTGCGACGTGGGGCGGCGCGGCTCTCGGCCGCCATCCCGGACGGGGTGCGCGGCAAGAGTCTGCTTAACCGCGGCTCGATGACGCTGGAACAGCGCTACTACGGAAACGCCCGCAGCTTCGATGACGAACAACTGCGCGCGGTGCTCCCCCACTATCGCCCGGAATGGGGACATCAGGACGTCACGGCTGAGCTCTACGAGCGGTGCGCGGGCTGGGATCCGGTGGCACGCATGCAGTATGTGGACCTTTTCACCTGGCTGCGCGGAGACATTCTGGTCAAGGCCGACAAGATGACGATGGCGAATTCGCTCGAGCTGCGGGTGCCGTTCCTTGATCCCGAGGTGTTCAAGGTAGCCTCGCAGCTGCCCTACCGGGAGAAGATCACCCGCGAAACCACGAAGTACGCCCTCCGCAGGGCACTGGAACCCATTGTGCCGGCGCATGTTCTGCACCGGACCAAGCTCGGTTTCCCGGTACCCATCCGGCACTGGTTCGTCGACGGACTGCTACACGACTGGGCCCGCGAGATGCTGGCGACCACGCAAGCCGGGCACTTGATCGATGTGCCCGCTGTCGGCCGGATGCTCACCGAGCACGCCGCCGGCGCCGCCGATCACAGCCGCAGGCTGTGGACGGTGCTGATCTTCATGCTGTGGCACGCGATCTTCGTCGAGCAGTCGGTGCGGCCGAACATCCAGGAGCCGCAGTACCCGGTGCAGCTCTAAAGAGCTGCACCGATCTCGTCGGCGGCGTCCGGGCCGTACGCGTCGGCAAGGCGGGCCAGCGCCTCGTCACGCTCCCACAGCCATTCCTGAGTTCCCACTGTCTCCAGCACCAGGGTGGCCACCAGCGATCCCAGCTGTGCCGAACGCTCCAGGCTCAGGCCGGCACTACGGGCGGTGAGGAATCCGGCACGCCACGCGTCGCCGACACCGGTCGGGTCGACCTGCCCCTTCTCCGGGACCACACCCACCTTGAGGGAGGTGCCGTCCTTCTCCACGATCTCGACGCCGTTGGGACCCAGGGTGGTGATCCGCAGCTCGACACGCTCACGCACGTCCGCCTCGGTCCACCCTGTCTTGGAGAGCAACAGATCCCACTCGTAGTCGTTGGTGAACAGGTAGGCGGCACCGCCGACGAGTTCGCGGGCCTGCTCGCCGGAGAGCCGGGCCAACTGCTGCGACGGGTCGGCCGCGAACGGCAATCCCAGGCTGCGGCATTCCTCGGTGTGCCGGAACATGGCATCGGGGTCGTTGGCCCCGATGATCACCAATTCCGGTGTCCCGGTGGTCGATACGACATCTGCCAGCGAGATGTCACGGGCTTCGGACATCGCACCCGGATAGAAGGACGCGATTTGAGCCATGTCCTGATCTGTCGTGCACACGAAACGCGCGGTGTGCGCGGTCTGGGAGATCAGCACGCCGTCGCAGTTGACGCCGTGGCCCTCGAGCCAGGACCGGTACTCGTTGAAGTCCGCACCCACGGCGCCGACCAGCGCGGGCTTGCCACCGAGCACGCCGATGGCGAACGCGATGTTCCCCGCGACGCCTCCACGACGGATTTCCAGATCGTCAACCAGGAAGCTGAGGGACACCTTCTGCAGGTGCTCGACCAAGAGCTGCTCGGAGAACTTGCCGGGGAAGTTCATGAGGTGGTCGGTTGCAATGGATCCGGTGACGATGATGGACACGCGTGAGACCCTTCGTAGGATTCGGGCGGGCTTGGGTAGTCGACGGACAACCACAGAAGCTTACCTAACGTAACTGTTCCGGGGTTGTGGCCGATTGCTAGCCTGGATTGTCGGGGAGTGCGATCTGGGGAAACGAAATTTCAGGAGAGTCAATGGCGGAACCAGGTTATTCGACGGTGCCCTACCCTGGTTTACCGCCCATGCCCCCCCCGGTCGACTACCCCGACCGCAAGCGCAAGGTGCCCGGCTGGCTCGCCCCGGCCGCGGTGGTGGCGGCATTGGTGGTGCTGGCGCTGCTGCTCGGCTTTCTGACCAAGAACTCCGGCGTGTCCCACCGGCCCAGCGAGGCGAAGATCGAACAGACCATCCAGGGCTACCTGGATGCGATGGCCAAGCTCGACATCGTGACGCTGGCCCGCAATGCCGGCTGCGGCCTGTACGACGCGGTGCGCGACAAGGACACCGACGACACGATTGTGCGCGCCAATGCTCAACAGTTCGTGAACACCTTCGGGACGGCCACCGTGAAGTCGATCGACAAGATCGTCTACTTCTCCGAGTACCAACTCAAGGTGCTGTTCACCGCGACCAGCCAGAAGCGTAAGGACGCCCCTCAGGGGCAGGCCGAGCTACTGATCAACGACGGCAAGATCTACGTGTGCTCCGCGTACATGCGCGGCTCGAACGCGTTCTGATCAGTTGAACGAGTCGCCGCAGGCGCAGGAGCCGGTGGCGTTCGGGTTGTCGATCGTGAAGCCCTGCTTCTCGATGGTGTCGACGAAGTCGATCGAGGCGCCCTGGATGTACGGGGCACTCATCCGGTCCACGGTGAGCTTCACACCGTCGAACTCGGTGACCAGGTCACCGTCCAGGGTGCGGTCGTCGAAGAACAACTGGTATCGCAGGCCCGCGCAACCACCGGGCTGGACCGCGATGCGCAGCGACAGATCGTCGCGGCCTTCCTGATCCAGCAGCGCCTTGGCCTTGGCGGCGGCGGCGTCGGTCAAGACGGCACCATGAGTTTCCTCGGTGGAGGTGGCAGTCGATTCGTCTTGGACAGTCATCGTGGGATCTCCCCTGCGTCGAAGCTCTCGGGCGGACGTCCAGGTAATGAACGTCTTGTGATCTCAACGGTACCTCGTCTAGGGGTATTCCTACATCTACGCCCTAGCCATGTGACCAGTCACGTGCGACCTGGGCCGCCAGGCCCGCCAGCTGGCCCGCCGCATCCTCCATGGCCAACCGCACGGACCCCGCGAACTGGGCAATCGATTCAGCACGCGCGATACCGGCCCTCCGGTATTCATCGGCCGTCAGCGCAACCTGCCCGGCCAGCACCAACACCGGGATGCCGGAGGTCGCGGCGCGGCTCGCGACCGCCCCCGCCACCTTGCCGTGCAGGGTTTGGTCATCGAACTTGCCTTCGCCGGTGATCACCAGGCCCGCCCGCACGATCGCAGCGTCCAGGCCGGTGTGTTCGGCGACGATTCGCGCTCCCGATTCGCGACGCGCTCCGAGCGCGAGCAGCGCCGCGCCGATCCCGCCGGCGGCCCCGGCTCCGGCGAGGTCACGCACGCCCCGGCCGGTCTGCTCCTCCATTTCCGCGACCCACCCGGTCAGCCGTGCCTCCAGGCGTCTGACGGTGTCCGGGTCTGCGCCCTTCTGCGGACCGAACACCGCGGCCGCACCACGCGGGCCCAGCAGCGGATGCTCGACGTCGCTGGCGACCACCAATTCCGTTGTGGCCAGACGCCGCTGAGCCACAATGAGCCCGCCAAGGCCCGCGACGAGCCCCGCACCCCCATCCGTGCTGCTGCTGCCGCCAAGACCGACCACGATTCGGGTGGCTCCACCATCGAGCGCCGCCGCGATCAGCTGCCCGACCCCGGTGCTGTGCGCACGCCAGGCGGTATCGACCGACGGCGCACGTTTGAGCAGCGGCAGCCCGCAGGCCTGCGCGCATTCGATGTAGGCGGTCGTGCCGTCGAGCAGCCATTCGGCGTCGACATCCTCATCCAGAGGGCCGCGTATTCGCAGCGCGTGCCGGTGCGCCGTGACCAGCTGCGCGGCCAGCACGTCGACGAACCCGGGTCCCCCGTCTGATTGGGGGCTGAGAATGATGATGTCGCCGGGGCGAGTCCTTCCCCAGCCCTCCGCGATGGCGGTCGCCGCCTCTGTGGCGGTGAGCGTGTCTCCGAAGCTGTCGGGCGCCACCAGAATCTGACTCATTCGCGCAGGATAATCTGGGCGTGTGAATCTGCTCGGCCGAAAGAAATCCACCTCCGAAAACGGCGCCGCCGACGAGTCCTCCTCACCCACCGGTGAGACGGACGTCACATCGCCGGCGCAGGCCGGAAAGGGCCGCCCCACCCCGAAGCGGGATGCCGGCAAGCGTCGTGGACCTGTTGCCCCGGCACCCTTGACCAGTGCCGAGGCCCGGCAGCGTCGCAAGTCCCTGCGCGGACCGAAACTGTCGCGGGCCGAGCGCAAGGTCGAGAACGCAGAGCGGCGCGCCCGGATGTCCGACAGCCGCGAGAAGATGATGGCCGGCGATGAGGCGTACCTGTTGCCGCGCGACAAGGGACCCGTGCGCGCGTTCGCCCGCGACATCGTCGATTCACGCCGCAATGTGCTGGGGCTGTTCATGCCTCTGGCGCTGTTCCTGATCTTCACCATGTTCGCGGTGCCGTCTGTGCAGGTTCAGATGTGGATGACCCCGGCGATGCTGGTCTTGATGATCGTCATGATCGTCGACGGGGTTTTCGTTGGCAGACTCGTGAACAAGCGCGTCTCCGAACGCTTCCCGACCAGCGACGAGGGCGGCTTCAAACTCGGCTGGTACGCGGCCAGCCGCGCATCGCAGTTGCGCAAGATGCGCGCACCACGCCCCCGGGTGAACCGCGGCGAGCCGGTCTAGCCTCAGGTGGCTACCACGCTGGTGCTCGGTGGAATACGTTCGGGAAAATCACGTTTCGCCGAGTCTCTGCTGCCCGCCTCGGGCCCCGTGCGATACCTGGCGACCGGAACATCTGTCCACGAAGACGAGGCCTGGACGCAAAGGGTTGCCGCACACCGGTCTCGGCGTCCCGATGGCTGGTCGACGGCCGAGACAACCCATATCGCCGAGGAACTGCGCGCGCCCGACGCGATGCCGACGCTCGTCGACGATCTCGGGGGGTGGCTGACCGCGAGGATGGATGCCCGCGCGGCATGGGACCGTGGCGGTGAGGTTGTGGCCTCCGATATCGATGAGTTGGTCGATGCGATCAGCTCGTATGGCAGCGAGTTGGTGATCGTGAGCCCCGAGGTCGGATTGACCATTGTGCCCGCCACCGCATCCGGGCGGCTGTTCGCCGATCAGCTCGGCGCCCTGAATCAGGCTGTGGCACAGCACTGTCAACGGGTCCTCTTGGTGGTGGCCGGTCAGCCACTGGCCATCAAGGGAGCGGCCGAGTGAGCGGCGGCGAGGCACCGCGTTTCGCCCCGGTCTCGGCACCCAACCCGGATATCGCCGCCGCCGCACGTGACCGGCAACGGCAGCTCACCAAACCGAACGGCGCACTGGGGCGTCTGGAAGAACTCTCGGTTTGGGTAGCGGCCTGCCAAAATCGTTGCCCCCCTGAGACATTCCAACATCCACGGGTGATCGTCTTCGCCGGTGATCACGGTGTGGCTGCCGCCGGAGTGTCCGCCTATCCCCCGTCGGTGACCGCACAGATGGTGCGCAACATCGAAGCGGGCGGCGCGGCCGTCAACGTGCTCGCCGCACTAGCGGGGGCGAGTGTGCGCGTCGCCGACATCGCCGTGGGCCGTCCCAGTGGCAATATCGCCGTCGAGGACGCTCTCACCGAGGAGCAGGCTCATGCCGCGCTGGCTGCCGGTATCGCCCTGGCTGACGCCGAGATCGACTCCGGAGCCGATCTGCTCATCGCGGGCGATATGGGCATCGGCAACACCACTCCCGCAACCGTGTTGGTGGCGGCGCTCACCGGAAGCGAACCGGTGGCGGTGGTGGGCCGCGGCACCGGAGTCGATGACGCGGGGTGGGCACGCAAGACCGCCGCGGTGCGCGATGCGTTGCGCCGCACCAAAGATGTGCGTGCCGACCCGGTGGCGCTGCTCGCCCGGGCAGGTGGCGCCGATCTGGCGGCAATCACCGGTTTCGTGGCGCACGCGGCGGTGCGGCGCACCCCTGTGCTGCTCGACGGGCTGGTGGTGACCGCAGCCGCACTGGTGGCCGAACAGCTGGCTCCGGGCGCACGCCAGTGGTGGCTCGCCGGGCATCGCTCTACCGAGCCGGCGCATTCGCTTGCCCTGCAACGCCTCCGGCTAGATCCCGTGCTGGATCTGCAGATGCGCTTGGGTGAGGGCTCCGGGGCGCTCGTCGCACTACCGGTGTTGCAGGCCGCCGCGGGCACACTGGCACAGATGGCGACCTTCGATGAGGCCCGAATCGACGGGCCGGGCGCGTGAACCGGCTGCTGCGGCTGCTGCGGCCCATCGGCGGGGCCTTCGAATTCTCCACCGTGACACCGGTTCCCGCACGGCTCGCCGGCACCCTCTCGGGCCCGGTGCTGACGGCGCTGCCCGTGGTGGGCGCCGCACTCGGTGCGCTCGCAGCGGCAACCGCCTACCTGGCGGCATCGGTCTACATCGCGCCCATCGCGGGGCTTGCCGCCGCAACCGTGGTGGTGCTGGCGACCCGCGGCATGCATATCGACGGCCTGTCGGACACGGCAGATGGGCTCGGCTGCTACGGACCACCGGAGCGCGCACTCACCGTAATGCGCGATGGTTCGGCCGGACCGTTCGGGGTTGCCGCGGTGATCATCACCCTTCTGGCACAGACATTGTCGTTCGGAACGCTGGCCTCCCGGCAGGAGTGGCTGGCCATCGCGCTGGCGATCGCAGTGGGACGCGTCAGCGCGGTAGTGGCGTGTCGGCGCGGCGTGCCAGGTGCCGCACACAGCGGCTTCGGTGCCCGGGTGGCCGGGTCGCAGCCTTTGTGGCTGGCCGGGATCTGGGTGCTCGCGGCGATGGCCGTCGGCTTTCTCGCGCAGCCCTGGCGGCCATGGCAAGGGCCGGTTGCGGTGGTGATCGCGCTGGGCGCCGGAGTGCTGCTGGTGCGCCACTGCGTGCGCAGGTTCGGTGGCATCACCGGAGACGTGTTAGGAGCAAGCATCGAGGTGACCACCACGCTGGCAGCACTCGGATTCGCGGCCTCGTGAGGCGGCGACGAAAGATTCATCAAGAGTTCGCGATCACCCCGGCCTGTGCGGTCGCGTTACCTGGTGCCGTAGGCCACTATTCGAACTTATGCCGCGCAATCCTGTGACCCCGGCCGGTGAGACACCGGATATGGGGATTCCCGAGCCGATCGCCCGCTCGATGTCCATGGCCGAACAGTACGAATGGCATCGCGGATATCTGCGTCGCCACCCGGTCTCGCGTCGCAACTTCCTGCGGGGATCGGCCGCCGCTGCCGCGGTCGCCGCGCTGGGCGTATCACCATTTGGGCGGCGGGCGTATGCCGATGACGCACCACTGGGTGTGGCCGGCAGGCGGGTGGGGTACGGCGCAGATTCGTCCAGCCAGCTCAGTTTTTCCGGGCAGCTGTCCAGAAATCCGCACGGCACCAAGATCTTTCTCGACCATGGGCCTACCCCCGAACTCGGCGCCTCCCTCGAAGCCGAGGTCCGCAATCTCGTGACACAGATTCCCTCAAGCGATCACGGGGTGCTGGGAGCCGAACAGTTCTACGTGCACGCTCCCGTCCATGGACTCGGCGGGGGCACTGAGCACTTCTACCGCTGGCGCACCACCGACGGATTCTCGAGCGATATCCGTTCCGCCGCGACGGCCATTCCGTCCGCACGAAACGCGTTCGCCCCCTTCCGGTTCACCATGATGGGCGATCAGGGCACCGACGAGACCCCCGCGCTCCCACCAAATCTGGCCCCCGGTGAGTACGACGACAGCTACTACAGCGCCGATAACGACCCGGCCACGCCGCACACACAGAACGTCATGAACCAGATCGTGGCGTGCCGACCTGATTTTCATATCCTGGCCGGGGACATCGCCTATGCGGACCCATCCGGAATGGGAAAGAAGCCCGAGTTCGTATCTTCCGGCGGCAAGGCCGCGGCCGGGTTCGACAAATACAATCCGTTCGTCTGGGACGTCTACCTGACCTCCATCGAGCCCAGCGCCTCGACAACACCATGGATGTTCGCCACCGGCAATCACGACATGGAAGCCGCGTACGGAAATCACGGCTACGGCGGCCATCTGGCCCGTCTCGGATTCCCCGGCAACGGCCCCGCGGGGTGCCCGTCCGCGTACTCGTTCACCTACGGCAATGTCGCCGTCCTGTCCCTGGACGCCAATGACGTGTCCTACGAGATCAGGGCGAACACCGGCTACTCGCGCGGCGCCCAAACCGGTTGGGTGGGAAGAACTTTAGCGGCATATCGGGCAAATCCGAATATCGACTTCATCGTGTGCTTCTTCCACCACTGCGCGTATTCGACGACGCTGTCGCATGCCAGCGACGGTGGCGTGCGCGACGCGTGGTGCGCGCTGTTCGACCGCTATCAGGTGGATCTGGTGCTGCAGGGACACAACCACGTCTTCGAGCGCACGGATCCGATTCGCGCGGGACGTCCGACCCGAGAAGCCGGCGATCGGTCCACCGTAGACCCGGAATCGGATGGCACCGTGTACTACACCGTGGGTTCTGCGGGCCGGCCCCGCTATGACTTTCAGCCGGGCGAGCCGGAGGGATACCGGGGCCGCGAGCTCACCGACACGTTGGTTCCCAACAGCTACGTCTGGGCGCCCGACGGCAGTAAGCACGCCGAGGCGGTCACCTGGTCGCGCGTGCGGTATCGCAACTACGCATTCATCCGCGTCGACGTGCGGCCGGGGACATTCGTCAGCGAGATGGATGTCACGGCCGTCGATGAGTATGGACGCGAATTCGACACGGTGACCTATCGCCGCCCCGTACGCGCACAGGCGTCCTAGCCGAGCTTGGTGATCCAGCCATGCGTATCGGCGAAGGTGCCGCGCTGGATTCCGGTCAGCGTGTCGCGCAGCGCCATGGTCACCTCGCCGGGTTCCCCTTCGCCAATGGTGAATTCACCGCTGGAGTGCTTGACGCGGCCAACCGGCGTGATGACCGCGGCTGTGCCGCAGGCGAACACCTCGGTGATCTCTCCCGAGGCCGCCTTCTTCTCCAGCTCGTCGACGTCGATCTTGCGTTCCTCGATGGCGAATCCGGCATCGGAGGCCAGCTGCAACAAGGACTTCCGCGTCACACCGGGCAGCAGTGATCCGGATAGTTCGGGAGTAACCAAGCGTGCCTCACCGTCGCGGCCGAACACGAAGAACAGGTTCATGCCACCCATTTCTTCGATGTACCGGCGCTCGATGGCATCGAGCCAGACCACCTGATCGCAGCCCTCTTCGGCGGCCTGCGCCTGGGCGACCAGCGAGGCGGCGTAGTTCCCACCCGTCTTGGCCGCGCCGATCCCGCCCGGTGCGGCACGCACGTATTCGTGCGAGAGCCAGACACTGACCGGCTTGATGCCCTGGGAGAAGTACGCGCCAGCGGGTGAGGCGATGAGCAGGTACCGGTATTCGGCGGCGGGCCGCACCCCGAGACCGGCCTCGGTGGCGATGATGAACGGCCGCAGATACAGCGATTCCTCGCCGCCGCCCGGCGGCACCCAGTCGGAGTCGACGGCGATCAGCTGACGCAGCGACTCGATGAACAGCTCTTGCGGCAGCTCAGGGATGGCGATGCGGCGGCAGGACTGGATCATTCGTTCGGCGTTAGCTTCGGGACGGAACGCCGCGATGGTCCCGTCGGGTTGCCGGTACGCCTTGAGCCCCTCGAAGACCTCCTGCGCGTAGTGCAGCACGATGGCCGACGGGTCAAGTGTGATGGGGCCGTAGGGCACCACTTGCGCGTTGTGCCAACCATTTTCGGTGTTCCAATCGATGGACACCATGTGGTCGGTGAAGTACTTCCCAAAGCCCGGCGCGGCCAGTACCTCAGCCCGACGCGCCGGGCTGGCCGGTGACGGGTTGAGTTGCCGGGTGAACTCGGGAAGCGGATTCATGCTCGGCAGTCTAGCTGTCCGATGTCGCCAAATCCGAACCCATTATCCGACGTTGACGTCCACGAACGGCGGCTTGACGACCTCGCATTCGATCTCCCGGCCCCGCACGTCGACGGCGACGGTGGCCCCGTCAGCGATCTGGGCGGCGCTGTCCAGCAGGGCCAATGCAATACCGGTCTTGAGAGTCGGCGAGAAGGTGCCCGAAGTGGTCACCCCTACCGGCTGGCCGCCCGAGAGCACCGTGAGATCGGGTCGCAACACGCCGCGGCCGGTGGCCCGCAGGCCACGCAGGGTGCGGCGCGGACCTTCCGCCTTCTCCTGGGCGAGGGCCTCACGCCCCCAGAACGCCTCCTTCTTCCATCCGACGGCCCATCCTGCCCGCGCCTGCACCGGACTGATGTCGAGGGACAGCTCGTGACCGTGCAGCGGATAGCCCATCTCGGTGCGCAGCGTGTCGCGCGCGCCCAGCCCGGCCAGCTGGCCGCCTGCCTCGGTGATCACCGGCAGCAGTGCGTCGAACACGGCTCCGGCGGAATCCCAGGACGGCAGCAGTTCGTAGCCGTGTTCGCCGGTGTAGCCGGTCCGGCACACCCGCACCGGCTGACCGTCGAGCGTCGCGTCGGCGTACGCCATGTATTCCATATCGGTCGGCAGTCCGAGCCGCAGCAGCACGTCGGCCGACTTGGGTCCCTGCACGGCCAGCACCGCGTAGTCGCGGTGCTGGTTGGTGATGGTGATTCCCTCGGGCGCCTTCTCCTGCAGAGCGGCCACCACCGCTGCGGTGTTGGCGGCGTTGGGCACCAGGAAGATCTCGTCATCGGAGACGTAGTAGGTGATGAGGTCGTCGACGACACCGCCGGTCGGGGTGCAACACAGGGTGTACTGCGCCTTGCCCGGCCCAATCTTGTTGAGATCGTTGGTGAAAGACGCGTTGACGAACGCCGCGGCACCCGGCCCACGCACCAGCGCCTTGCCGAGGTGGCTCACGTCGAACAGTCCGACGGCCTCCCGGGTGGCGGTGTGCTCACCCACTGTGCCGGCATAGGACACCGGCATATTCCAGCCGCCGAATTCGGCGAAGGTGGCACCTTGTGCGGCGTGCCGATCGTGAAGAGGGCCGAGCAAGAGATCCGTCATGGCGTTCACCCTAATTGGCGCATCACCGGCTTTCACTAGGCTGTGATCTCATGAGCGCATACACGGCACCTTCGTTCACCTTGGCCACGTCCATTCCGCAGCGCGGGGTCTCCGCCGCGGTGCTGCTGGTGGGGGTGCGCCCAGGGGAGAAAGAATCCGATAAGGGCCCCAAGGTGGTCGATGCGCAGCTGCTGGACAGCAAGGCAGTCAAGGCCATCGAGGCCGCTCTCAAGGCCGTGGGCGCGACCGGCTCGAGCGAGCAACTCACCCGGGTGGTCGTGGACGGTCTGCCGGTGTCCAGTGTGCTGGCGGTCGGCCTGGGTAAGGGAGATCCCAGCGCCGAGACGATTCGGCGTGCCGCGGGCGTGGCCGCCCGCTCGCTCGACAACGTCGAAACCCTGGTGACCACGCTGTCCGCGAGCGATGTCGATGCCACCGTGCAGGGCCTGGCACTTGGCGGATACCGGTTCGCGGAGTTCCGCAGCGCCAAAACCGCACCGAAGGACGTTGGACTGCAGAAGGTTACGTTGCTCGTCGCCGACAAGGGCCGCGCGCAGAAAGACGCCATGGAGCGCGGCGCCGCCATCGCGGCTGCTGTGATCATCGCGCGTGACTTTGTGAACACCCCACCCAGTCATCTGTTCCCGGCCGAATTCGCCAAGCGGGCAAAAACTCTGGCGACGACCGAGGGCATCGAGGTCGAGGTGCTCGACGAGAAGGAACTGGCCAAGGCCGGCTACGGCGGCATCATCGGAGTCGGCAAGGGCTCCTCGCGCCCACCGCGGCTGGTGCGGCTGACCTACCGGGGCGCCAAGGGCAAAAAGGCCAAGAAGGTCGCGCTCGTGGGCAAGGGCATCACCTTCGACACCGGTGGCATCTCGATCAAACCCGCGGGCGGCATGGAGAACATGACCTCCGATATGGGTGGAGCGGCAGCGGTTATCGCGGTGACCTTGCTGGCCGCCCGCCAGCAGCTGCCCATCGACGTCATCGCGACCGTGCCCATGGCCGAGAACATGCCGTCCTCGACGGCACAGCGCCCCGGAGACGTGCTGACCCACCTGGACGGCACCACCGTCGAGGTGATCAACACCGATGCCGAGGGTCGCCTCATCCTCGCCGACGCGATCGTGCGGGCCTGCCAGGATGAGCCCGACTATCTGATCGACACCGCGACGCTGACCGGTGCACAGGTGGTGGCCCTGGGCACCCGCACTCCTGGCGTGATGGGCACCGACGAGTTCCGCGACCGGGTGTCGACGATCTCGCAGTCCGTAGGCGAAAACGGTTGGGCCATGCCGCTGCCCGAGGAACTGCGCGACGATCTCAAATCCAGGGTTGCCGACCTGGCGAACGTCACCAACCACCGCAACGGCGGCATGTTGGCGGCCGGTCTGTACCTGCGCGAGTTCGTGGCCGACGGTGTGCAGTGGGCACATATCGACGTCGCGGGCCCGGCGTTCAACACCGGCGGATCGTGGGGTTACACGGCCAAGGGCGGGACCGGCGTGCCGGTGCGCACCATCTTCGGGGTGCTGGAGGACATCGCCACCAACGGCTGACGTCGGCTAGGCGCCTTCCTCGGCCGCCCGTCGCTTCAGGATTTTCTGCCGGGCGTCGTAGTCACGCTTGCGTTGTGGGTATCCCGTGCGGTGCACGTCGTACACCGGGATCTTGAGTCGCTCGGAGATTCGGCGCGCGCCCGCTACCCCGCCAACACGTCGACGGGTCCACTCGCCGTCACCTGCGATGAGAATCACGGTGACGTCCGAGAAGTTGGTCTGCGGCTCGACATAGGCCTCCACACCAGTGCGTGCCGCGGTCCAATTCGCCAGGTAGCGCAGGTCGTCGTTGTTGCCTTGTTTGGTCTGCCCCTCGCGCTTACTTCGAAAGGCGTCGATCCATGCCATTGGACCATGGTGCCAGCTAATTCTGAGAACAGGCTGTAATCCCACCGGTCACCCCACACTGAATCGCTTCAGTCTGCTGGTCTGACCGGCAACGAGCCGCACCGCCGACTTCGGCACGCCCAAGTGCTCGGCAAGCAAAGCGAGCGCGGCCTTGTTGGCTTTGCCGTCGATGGCCGGCTCCCGCACGAACAGGGTGAGGGCGCCATCGTCGGCAACCTCGACGGCGGGCCCCTTGCGACTGCCAGGCTTGATGACGCAGACGACTGTGCGCTCGCTCACCCTCCGATCTTGGACCCGGGCAGGCGCGCCGTTCCAGTCAGTGACAGGATTGACCCGCTGTCCACGTCGCTGTGGTAAGCCAGATATGTCCACGTTGTGTGAGCCGCTATCGGAACCTTTTCAGGAGTGGAAACCATGGCCTTCTCCGTCCAGATGCCCGCCCTCGGTGAGAGCGTGACCGAAGGGACGGTGACACGGTGGCTCAAACAAGAGGGCGACACGGTCCAAGTCGACGAGCCGCTGCTCGAGGTGTCCACCGACAAGGTGGACACCGAGATCCCCGCTCCCACTTCGGGTGTGCTGACCAAGATCGTCGCCCGCGAGGATGACACCGTCGAAATCGGCGGCGAGCTGGGCGTGATCAGCGAGGCCGGCGAAGCAGAGTCCGCGGAGTCCGCGCCCGCCCCCGAGGCCGCCGCGCCGGCTCCCGAGCCTGCACCCGCTCCCGAACCGGAGCCCGAACCCGCGCCTGCCCCCGCGGCGGAACCGGCCGCTCCTGCTCCCGCCGCGGACGCTCCGGCGGGTCCCGGCACCTCGGTCAAGATGCCCGAGCTCGGCGAGTCGGTCACCGAGGGCACCGTGACCCGCTGGCTCAAGAAGGTCGGCGACGAGGTCGGCGTGGATGAGCCGCTCGTCGAAGTTTCGACCGACAAGGTCGACACCGAGATTCCGTCGCCGGTCGCCGGTGTGCTGCTGAGCATCTCGGCCAACGAAGACGACACCGTCGCCGTCGGTGGCGAACTCGGCGTCATCGGTGCGGCAGGCGCGGCTCCTGCCGCGGCACCTGCGCCTGCACCCACCCC
>NZ_LJYH01000011.1:0-7612 GCF_001440005.1 Mycobacteroides sp. H001 | reverse complement strand
GTCGGCTGTTGGCGAGTCGGGTGGTGTTGCTGTTGGTACTCGCGTGATCCAGAGGGATTGGTGGGGCTTGTGTGACTAGGTGTTGGGCAGACCGGTGCCTGGTTGGGCGGCTGTGATTTTTGATTGCGTTGGTGTATCTACCAGGATCGAACGCACCTACCACTGCCGCCAACGTGCTCTTAGTCGACCGACACCGATCGAATACGAAGTCATAAGGCAGCAGCCGCCATCCCGGCGGCCTAAACCAGAAGAGTCCACCCAACCTTCAGCAGCCCCGATCGAGCAGCGGTTGCCGCTGTTGTCTGGGTGCCGACTAGTTTCCGGGGCCTGCCACAATGGTGAGGATCTTGCCTGTCAATGGATCGGTGCGTACCAACCACCACGACTTTCCGATTCCCAGGCCATCGTAGCCGTCCAGATACCATTTGCCGTCCACGCGCGCAGCTCGATATTTGGTGCCATAGCCGCCGAAGGACGCCGCTTCTCCGTAGCGCGATGTGATGGCTGCCGTTGCGTCGTCATCCAGGTTCCAACTCGCGAACAGGTCGGCCTCGCCGACCTCGTCAACGGACCCCAGCGGGGCCCACACTGCCGGGTCGATCCGATCCCCGCCGGAGGGCACCGTACGGATGAGTGGTAACCCGCCGCAAGGCTGTTCATTGGGAAGTGTTGCGTCTAGCGAGACCCCGACGATTGCGGGGAAAGGTCGTGCTGCGCCGGTTCGTACGAGATAACGCGAAATCGGCCCAGAAGGGTGGACGGCAGCAATCAAGTTGTCAAAATTGTTGCGGTCTAACGAGATGCAGTTGCGATGAAACTGCGAGTCGGCGAAGGGAATAGGCAAGGGCCATGGCGGTGTAACCGGTGTAGCTGGCGTCGAGGATAGCCGCCCGCCTGGGGTGAGTAACAGCTGCGGGCGCTCCAGGTACGGCGTTCGCGTGTTGAGGCTTTCGAGCAGGAGCTGCTGAGCCGAAGTGATGGCTGCAAGGAGGTCGGGTCGGCCTCGGGGGTCGCTACTGTCGCAGGATATGCCGGGAACCTCGTCGAGCAATGTTGCTTTGTCAGATATCGCAGGAACATGAACCTCGACCACCATGTTGTCAAATATCTGACAGCTCTCTCCGAGGGGGCGTTTGCGCGTCAGCTCAAGCTCTACCGCGCGTACTGCTCTGGTGATGGCATCAGGAGAGGCTTTAGCTGAAACTTTACCGGTCGGACTTTGCCCCGCCAAGATTACGGTCCCGTCGTCGTATGCTGCGAGAAAGGGCACCGCATCGTCCCTCATCTGGTTGATCGGCGACTTGAACCACCTGTCCAGTCGCATCACCAAGCGCGGGGACGCAGACGTTTCGGCTGGCTCAGATGATCGCTGCGGGTTGAAGCGGCCAGAACATCCGCCCGTAAACAGCAATCCAGCGCACAACATCGCCGTCAGTAGTCTGCCGGCAAGTCGTGTCATGAACCCACATTAGGCGTCACCGATCCTAGGCAATAGATTCAGCAACACACACTTTTGTCCTGAAATCTGTGTGTGCGGTTATCTTCGCGAATCGTTCCGTGCATACTTTGCTCATGATTCGCTGGATAGGATCCGCCGCGACGGTCTTCACACTTGCGGCCGGGGGTATTACCGCATCTGCTGTTGTGGCGCCGGGCGTGGCGTGTGCTTGCTCGTGCGTCGCTGTCCGCAAGGACGCGGCCTCGGTCAAGGAATGGCTTGGGCACGCGCAAGCCATCTTCGTCGGTACACCTACTGACACCTTCGGGATCGGCAACCCCGACACCGGCCGCACCATCTACGAGTTCGCAGTCCGCGAGGTCTACAAGGGCGATGTGGGTGCAGTGACAACGGTCAAGGTAGAGAACTTCGGGCCATCCTGCGGACGTGGGTACGACATTGGTACGGAGTACTTCGTGGTGGCAGGTAAGCCCGACGAGATACCCAACGACAGCAGACCCAACGCACCCGCCGCCTACGGGGACAACATGTGCTCGTTGACTCAAGCATCGGCAGGGTCCGATCTGCCCGGTCCTTCGGAAGCCGTCTACGGGAAACCTCATCCACCCACCGGGCCATCCGCCACGCTGCCCACATAGGGCGCGGCCCGGGACACCGTTTCCTGTCACGCGATGAGGCTCGCGAGTTCGGGGTCTGAGAACAGCGCCGTGGGGATGCTTCGGGCGTCGGCTTTGTCGCGCGACGAGGGTCTATCGCGTGAATACCAGACACGGTCACTCCGGTAGGAGGTTTTCTCGCTTCAAGCAGGCACGCCGTCAACAACCTCCCGGGTTGCGACATCTAGGCAGGAGGGCGCAGCCCGGCGATGGTGTGTTCGGTCAACCGCAGCAGGCTGGTTCCGGCCTTCTGCATGACCTCGAAGGAATCGTCCCCGGTCTTGACGGGTACTTTCCACAGGGTTTGGCAGGTTGCCGGGTCGACGGCGATGAACTCTTGATTGCTGATGTCCCGCCAGATGACGGTGGTGCCGTCAGATCCCACGTATTCGCCGCTGTCGAGCTGCATGTCGCAGGCTGGGCCCTGTTGACCGGTGAACAGGTCCCATGACCGCCACGCCCCTGGCGGTTCGCCAGCGTAGAGCTTTGTGCCGATCATGCGGAAGTGGTCGAGTATCGATGCAGGTACGTTGACCTGGGGCTTGCCCGCCGCGGTGTAAACCTGCAGCCCGCCGGTGTCATAGTTCTTGCCCGGCCGGTTCTGCGCAATGATCGGCATCGCCGGATTGGCCATCGCATAGAACCCGGTCAGCATGGCCACCTGTTTGCCGTCGCTGTCATACAACCCCACGCCCCGGGGGCGCGGCCCCCCGTCGAACTCGACGGCGAAACCACCGACATACGCTCGCACCTCGGCTACCCGCTGCCCCTGCGGTGGGGTGGGTGTCAGATCACGCCCATCGACGGAAAACACACGAAAGTCGTTCCCGGAGCTGGACTTCTGTATCCCCACTGTCAGCGGCGCGATGTCGTCCACTCGCGGGTCATTGATCTCAACACTGACCAGATCCCCGTTGCCGGGAAGAAACCACGTCGGTTCTCCTTGGGAGCCCACCCCGTAGACACCCTTGCCTTCCGCCGAGGCGACCAGCCAGCTCGCTCCGTGGGAGGGTCCGAGCGGGACCAGAACCGGGCGACCTGGGTGACTACGGGACTCGAGGTTGCCCGCGCCCTGGACCTTGGGGTCACCGGTGTAAGTCACCTTGCCCTCGTCCAGATCGATCACCCAGAGCTGCTCGTGCTGGCCCGTGCAGGAAATTATCGAATCCGGGCAACTATCGGTGACGCATACGGCCACCGACGGGCCGTTGGTGGAACACGTGACCCCCGCCCATCCGGGCATCTCGATCGGCGGGAACAGCGGCTTGCCGGTCTTGGTGTCCAGGCCGTACACCAATCCGGTGACCGTTTTGTCGGGATCGCTGCGCAGCGTCGAAAAGTAGGCCCTGTCCGAGACGGCGGCGAAAAGGTCGCCCACTCGAGTCTCCGGTGTGAACCCGAGGTCGGTCACCGAGACCTGCCAGGCAGGCACCGGTTGGCGATCCAGTGCGAAACCAATCAACCGGTCTTTCGGCGTCCCAACCGGCGCCTCCTGCGCGTTGCTCGGCTCGCCCGGACTGCTGAGGGGCCGCCAGTGCACCACGGCCATGCCACCAGCCACCACAGCGACAACCACCGCGCACACCAACACCACCCACCGCCGCCGCGGCGGCCGGTCTCTCCGGTCGGTGCAGTCGGCTCCCTGGCAGGTCAACCAACGTTTGGTTGACGGTGCAAGCACCAGCCCCAGCATTACCAACGCGACGAGCACACCGCGGATCATCGTGCCCAGCCCGGGACCGAACCGCATGACTTCCACATCGGAGGTCTCGCTCATCGCGGCGACGAGCCTGCTCCAAATCTGGGTGGCGAGGACATGGGTGACGACCGGGGCCAGCAGCAAGAAAACGCCGGCCACTGCGACGACTATGCGGCCGGCCGGTTTGCGGCGCAACAGCATGATCCCGCCGACCACCAAGGCCACCGCCAAGATCGCGTTGAGCACCGCGACCACCGTGTTCAGGGTGTCCATCGCGCCGAGCGCCGAGGTCGCGTCCTGGGGCAGATGCCCACCAAGGCGACCCAACGAATCATCGGTCGCCCACCGGGCGTACGCGGACCAACCGGTACCGACCAGGCACATGAACGCCGCGATGAAACACAAGATCGCGGCCCAGCGAGCAGTCTCGCGACTCGGAGGGTTGGACGCGTGTTCTGGACCGTCAGCGGCCTCCCCCGACCGCACCGTATTCATGAGTCCAGAACTTACCGATCCCGCTCAGTCTTTCGTGCACCAAATGCGTGACGCTGCATCGCGCAGCGGATGGCATGCAGGGGTGTCGCTCCGCGAGGGCGGGGATCAGCACAGGAGTCTACCGGGCTGTCCCCGTGGGCTCTCATCCGAACGGGCAGGTACCGGTCGGGCGTTCAGGGGCGGCAAAGCTATCCAGGCGATAGCCGTGATAGAAGTCTGCCAGTCGCTCGTTACGGCGGGTCAGGTTTCGCGAGATCTTCTCGTATTTGCGCTGCGCGGTGCGCGATCCATCGAGCTGAGCGCGGGCATCGTCTATGCGAATCGTGTTGTACAACATGGGTTCTATCAGCAGCCGTTCCGGTGTCACGCGCCACACCAGCTGCAGGAGCCGGGTATAGAGGGCGAACTCGACGTGGTGGCGGGGCTTGAGCCGGAACCCGATCATCTCGCGTATCTCGGGGTGCATCGCCTTGGCCGAGCACACCTGGATCACCCGGCCCGCGATCGGGCGAATCGCGAGCCAGAGCGGCAATAGGGCCGGGCGCATCGCGGCGGGGAGTAACAGTGTGGGCAGTGGTAGCCGTATTAATCCGGCGAACTGCTCGCGCAGAAAGCCGTTGGACTGCAGTTTGTTTGACACCATGTCGTCGTAGTACTCGACGAATGCGGCGTATGTTTCCGGGAATTTCCCCTTGGCGCTGGGTAGTTCGAGATCCTTGAACAGGTACCGCTGATATTGATATGCGGCCTCCTTTTCGGCGGGATTCATCGAGTAACCCGTGCAGTAAGGGAAGGCCTCCAAAGTGGCGTTCATGGCACTGGCTGCGATCCATATCCACAGCTCGGGATCCAATGCGCTGTAACGAATCCCCGCGTACTCGCCGACTCCCGTGCCTCGCACATCGCGGTGGCGCTCCTTGAGCCATTGCGCCGTATCTGCTCGCTGCTGCTGATTGCCGGCGAGCAGGGACATCGCGCTCAGCGCACTCCGAATGCCGCGATCGGTGAAATTCTGGCGGAACCGTCCGGAACGGTCCACAGACGCCGCCACCGGCAGCAGGGCTACCTCGTCGAACAGCACCCCGCCGAATACGCCGGTTAGGGGGCTGCCCAGGTGCTTGCGAAATGCGTCCATGACGCGCGGGCGTGTGCCGGTCGCGCGGAGGAAGGCCAAGCCCTCTTCGTGGGTATCGCGGTTCGGTTCGCCGTCATGCGTGGTGTCGCGCGGCAGTACATGCGTCATTGCATCCTCCGTCGGTGTTAGTAATTTAGTTAGAAGCTAACATTGCCACACGAAGTTGGGAAGTACCTCTGCGTGAGAGACTGAGCTGTGTCTGCAGATCCGGATCCGACCGGCGAGCGCATCCTCGAGGCCGCGCTGCAGACCATGCTCAGCTTCGGTCTTCGGCGGGCCACGGTCGACGAGATCGCGCGGCGTGCGGGCGTATCACATATGACGGTCTATCGCCGCTGGTCCAACAAGACCGAGCTTGTGCTCGCGGTCCTCATGCGGGAGGCGCAGACGATGTTCTCCGCCATCGACCGCGAAATCGCGGCGCTGAAGAGCCCCGAGGACAAGCTCGTGGCGGGATTCACCGGAATCTATTGGCATGTGCACACCCATCCACTGATGCAGCGGGCGGTGGAAACCGATCCGGAGTCGGTGCTGCCGGTCTTGACCAATGGGGCAGGCCCAGCCCTGGATATGGCGACCACATACCTGGCAGGTCACGTGAGCCGCAGTGCCGGCGATGTTGTCGACGACGCCTACGGTGTGGCGGAAGTATTTGTGCGCCTGACGCATTCGCTAATCCTTGCGCCCAGCGCCCGCCGGGAGCTGGCCACCAGGGAAGACGCCGAGCAGTACGCCCGTGAGTACATCCTGCCGATCGCGCGGGCTTTGGTGCCGGCGCCCAGCAAGGCGCTGCTGTAGCCAGGCGGTGCGACGTCGGCTCGGTTCTCAGGCGTTCACTGTGTGTGCTTTTGGCCGGTGGGCGACCGGGCCAAGTAATCTTGTGCATTGACCATGGTCGGGGACATAACGACTAGACATTGGGGGTAGTGGATGGATACGGACATCGGAGCGGGCTCACCGTCGGCCGACGACTCGTCTGATGCCGCGGATACCGCGCCGCTACCGGTCCTCAACGCTTTTCCCGGGATGTTGTCTGAACCCGGTCCGTTCGCCGCGCCGGAGCAGGAGTTTGGCCAGCCGCCGTTTCTTGATGAGCCGGCGTTCGTGCAACCACACTCGCCCGCGGTAGAACCAAGCGGTCAGTACCCGCAGTGGCCGAGTCACGAGCACTTCCGCACGGCGGCCCCCGTCGCCCCGAGGCCCGCGAAGCCGACGACTCCGGTTGATTTCTCGTCCTGGGAGGACAAGCCGCAAAGAAGCAAGCGGCCGTTAGTGATTGGTGGCGCGGTGCTGGCCGCTGTGGTGGTCGTCGTCGGTGGTGTGGTCGCCGCATTCGCAGGCAGTGGCGACGACGCCCCGCCCGCGGAACCGAGCGCGGCCCCATCGACAACGGTGACTAGCAGGGATTCCGATGCCGAAGCTCGCTTGCTTTCCATGCTTCCGACGGGATACGCGACGTCGGCCTGCAAGGTTGTTGAACCCGCGAATGAGGCGGTTGCACAAGTAAAGTGCGGGCGTAGTGATGATCCGGATGGGCCGCTGGAGGCCAGTTACTCCCTCGTGAAGGACAGGTCCGCGCTCGCGGCAGGGTTGAGCCGTCTGACAAAACGTAACGCGGTGGTGGTGTGCCCGGGCCGGATTCAGTCGCCGGGACCGTGGCGTCGCAACGCCACGCCGGATCAGGTGAGCGGCACGGTCTTCTGCGGCACCAACCAGGGACACCCGGTTGTCGGTTGGACTGATGAGGAGCGGTTGCTGCTCAGCGAGACGCGTTCGGGCGTGACCGGTCCGACCCTCGACCAGCTGTATGCCTGGTGGTCCTCGCACTCATAACAAAAACCGCCGGCCGCACGAGGCGGCCGGCGGTTTTTGCCGAAACGGTTTTTGAGGCTTCTACTAGCCCTCGGTGGACACCGGAGTGCCCTGGCTGCCCGCTGCGCGCTGGCCGTGCGGGGTGCTCTCCGAGGCCGGAACGGCGGGAAGCGCGGCCACTGGTGGCGTCGCGGTCTGCGGAGCACCCTCGGCGCCGGGGACCGGAGTCGCGGGTACCGGCGAGGCGGGGGCCGGGGTAGCGGGCACCGCGGTGCTGTTCAGCGGCGTGCCTTCGGCGGGGACCGGGGTGGCAGGAGTCGGGCCGGGAGTCGCGGTCACGGGAGCTACCGTCGGGG
>NZ_LJYH01000010.1:0-16378 GCF_001440005.1 Mycobacteroides sp. H001 | reverse complement strand
ATCGAACAAGGCTCCATCACCGAACTCAGCTCTCTCGCAGGCCGCTTCTCAGAATTCTGGCGCCAACAAGAATCCACCACCGGATGGCGCATCACCACAGCTACAAACTAGATTCCGGCTCGGCCAGCCGAATGCAGCCTGATCGTCGCACACCTCGACGTAATGATCACTGCTCAAACGGATTCGATTCGTCATCCCAGGCAATCCCGTAACCGGAGGTCTCGACAAATTAGGTAAGCCAATGCTAATTTACTCGCGCTGATGCGTTGTCGGGCGAGCCTTCAAATCATGGAAAGGCTGTAAGTTGAGCAATCAGGAACGGGCAGTTCAGCCCGAATCCAGCAAGGCCGAGCACATGAGCGCCGGGGGCTAGCGGGGATGTCGGCGCCCATATGGATGGCGTTTCCCCCGGAAGTACATTCGGCACTGCTCAGCGCAGGCCCGGGCCCAGGCCCGATGCTGGCTTCCGCAGCGCAGTGGCAAGCACTATCAACCGAGTACGCCACGGCAGCAACGGAGTTGACCCAGCTGCTGAGCGCGGCCGCGGCGGGGGCATGGCAGGGACCCAGCGCCGCCCAATATGTGGCCAGCCATACGCCCTACTTGGCCTGGCTGACTCAGCAGAGCGCAGCGAGCGCCTCCAACGCTGCGCTGCAGGAGGCAGGCGCCGCGGCCTACACCACGGCGTTGGCGGCCATGCCGACCTTGCCCGAACTGGCCATGAACCACACGATTCACGGCATCTTGGTGGGCACAAACTTCTTTGGGATCAACACGATCCCCCTCGCACTCAACGAGGCCGACTATCTCCGCATGTGGGTGCAGGCCGCCACCACCATGGGTGTCTACCAAGGGGTTTCGAGTGCCGCGGTGGCGTCGGCGCCTCCGGCGACTCCCTCTCCGCCCATCATGGAGCCCGCCGGCGCGATGTTGCGCATGGCTGACATGTCCGGGCTCGCAGCACAGGCCCAAGCCGCGGAAGCCGGTTCGGCACTGGACAGCAGCAACAGCGTTATCGATCAGCTGATGGATTTCTTCCGCGACCCGCTGGGCACGCTGATCCGAATCATCGGAGATTTCATCCGAAACCCGGGGGCCGCATTGGCCACCTGGCTGCCGTTCCTGCTGATGCTCGGTGTGATGGCGTACCTGGTTTTTGCGCAGGTGTTTTGGTTGTTCTGGGCTGCGTTGCTCTCCGCACCACTGTGGCTGCCGCTACTGATCTTGGCGGCCTGGCAGTATCTGCAGCCCCCCGCCGTCGAAGCACCGGCCGATGAAGTTCAGCCTGAGCTCCGCAATACCGCCCCCGTACAGCGCGAACACATAGAGTCCCTTCCTGCGATCGCGTTGGCGCCCACAGGCGTTCCGGTCCCCACTGGGACGGCACCTGCACCATCGGCCCCGGCGCCAGCTCCGGCGCCCACCACCGCAACGGCGGCGTTTACGCCATACCTCGTCGCCGTGAATCCCGAAGAACCGCCCGCCATTCGTTTCGGACCAACCCTCAATGAGGGCAGCAAGGCCCAGGCCCCGGCCTCCGGAGTCTCTGCGGCAGCCGCCGCGGCAGCATCTGCCCGATCGCGAGCTCGACGCAAACGTGGTGCACGAGTGAAAGACCCAGCACCGCAGTACATGGACATGAACGTCACGGTCGATGCCGACTACGGTGAGCCGCCCAGATCCCCGCAAAGCCAAAGCACCGCGTCGACCCGCGGCACTGGACATCTCGGGTTGGCCGGCACCATCCCAAAGACCACCACCGCGCCCACCGCTGCCGGGCTCGTCGCACGCGAGAACGTCGGCAACGACACCGGTGCGATGGATGGCTCCAGGACTACGCCCATGCTCCCCACCACATGGAGCACAGATCCCGATGAAACCCCCTCTCCGCCAACACCGGATGAGCACTGACAGGGACTCAACTCATCTTCAGGGCGATTATCACGTCCACTCAGCGGCGTGATTTGAGGAGTTTCATGGTCAACCGCGAGTCAACGCGGGCGATCGCCGGGTCGCCCATGAGCTTGATGCTCAACCACTGCTCATAGGCCGCGAGGTCGGCGGTCTGCACCCGGATGAAGTAGTCGGGAATACCGAACATGCGCCTGAGTTCGGCGACTTCGTCCATCGCGACCAGGCGCTCCTCGAAGGACGCCACAGTGGCGAGGTCTTTGGCCACGAGATCGGCGTAGATGATCACCTCGAAGTCGCGCCCCAGTGCCGCCGGATTCACCAACGCGGTGTAGCCGGTGATGACACCCTCAGCCTCCAAGCGGCGGACGCGTCGCAAGCACGGTGCCGGGGTGAGGCCGACCCGGTCAGCCAACTCCTGATTCGTCAGGCGACCGCTACCCTGCAGCTGATTGATTATTGCGCGATCAAGCCTATCCATGCATCTATATTGCCGGAATGACCTCCCGATGAGCAATATGCACAATCATCATGCTCGCATGCCACTCTATGATTGCTACATGAATCAGGAGGTGTTGCCGCCACAGCCTCGACACCGGGACGAGCTGGTCAAAGCAGTCAGCCATGCTGGCGTTGTCTGGGCGGGTTTGTTTGCCCTCGGTATCGGATTAGGCGTCGTAATCACCTCTCATGGGCTCCCCTGGTGGCTGGCACCGATCATCTCCGGAGTCCTGTTCGCCGGCTCGGTCGAGTTCATCTTGATCGGCATGCTGTCCGCGGGCGCATCAGTGCCGGCCATAGCGCTGACGACATTCCTCGTCAATTCCCGCCATCTCTTCTACGGGATGTCATTCCCCCTTGACCGAGTCGCCAGCCGACTGGGCAAGTCGTACAGCATGTTCGCGCTATGTGACGAGGCCTACGCATTGATCACCGCGCTGGACCACCGGGCGTTGAGCTCGCGCCGGATTCTGTGGACCCAATGCGGTCTGCACCTTTCATGGGTTGCGGGGGCGACCACCGGCGGTCTCGCTGGAGCCTCCTTCCTCAGCGGACTGAAGGGGCTGGATTTCGTGCTCATCGCCATGTTCTTGGTGCTCGTTCTTGACACCTACCGTTTGCGGCCGGATATCCCTGGTATCGCGCTCGCGGTGGTGGCGGCACTCGCGGCACTGGCGATCGCCCCTGGCGCGATGATTCTCGTGGCCATGTGCTGCTACACCGTCACTCTTGTTGTCCGGCACCACCTCACCCACTCCGGCACGGAAGAGCGGGCAGGCCATGCCTGAACCCGCTTACATCGCAGTGGCTTTGGTCTCCGCCGTGGTGATCACCTTCGCCTTGCGGGCTCTACCCTTCGCCGCGCGAAACGCCATCAAGAACAGCGAGCTGGCTGCCGACCTGGGACGCTGGATTCCACTGGGCGCCACCGCCATTCTTGCCGTGTATTGCCTTTCGACGATCAACCTGACGGGACCGTCACACGGCGCCGGGCCCATCGTCGGCGTGGTGACGACAGTGGGCATACATCTCTGGCGACGCAACGCGGTGCTCAGCATCGTGGTCGGCACCCTCGCCTGCCTGATCATCACCAACGTGAACTAGCGTCCTACATCTCAGATTCCGGCAACGGTCGCAACTCCGTCGGTGCGGCTAGCGCGTGAGAGAAGAAGCTGACTATGTCGTCGATGAGATCCTGCCCCCCGTCGCCTTGCGCCAGGCCATATTTGGCGGCGAGATGGGTCCTGCCCAACACATGCATGAGGGACATCCCCAGCATGGTCTCGACACGAAAGGCGACCACCGGCAAAGGCAGCCCCGGGAGTAGTGGGATCAGCGCGGTGACCATCTGGCCAATTCCCGACTGAACAATGTCTTCCCTGGTTGCTTCGTACCGCTCGTCACCCCCGAGCCTGGGTTTGATCCCGAGTTCGACGAATAGCGCGATCTGCTGAGGGCTGGCACGCACCTGCGGCCCCAGGAAGGCCTCGACAAGATCCTCGATCGTGTGCCCCGGAGTTCCGGCCACCTCGGTAAGACGACGGCTGCGCTCGACAAGAGAGGGCTCCATGATGCGCATCATGAGCGCGCGTAAGAGCGCGTCCTTGCTCCCGAAGGTGTAATTGACGGCATTGACATTCATTCCAGCCAGGCCTGTCACCCGGCGTATGGACAGGCCCGCGACTCCGTCTTCGAGCAGCACCTGTTCGGTCGCCTCTAGCAGTCTGGTGCGGGCATCCGGTTGTTCCACTCGCCCATTCAAACATCGTCAAGGGTAGTAACAGATCGAGCTGCGCGTCTTATCCCGCTTCGGGCACCGAGAACTCGGGCTCGAAAACATCCGGCATACCCTGTCGGGGTGGTAAAACGGGCAGTTCCCGGTATCGCCGTGCGCCGAGCCAATGCCCGGGATGGGCAAGCGCAAGTCGCGTTATCTGACGTACCTGCCACCTCGCCGCGTTGATCGTCGGCGCAAGCTGACTCGGATGTCTGACAACCGCTGCGGCGACGTACGCAGCCAGCCGCGAGGCATCCCGTAGGCGAACGGCACCGCGCGGCTTGACGGTACGCGGCAGGATCGCCTGCAGCATCCGCTCCAAAGCCACATCACTCTTGCCCAGAGTCCGGAAGGCCGCATCCGTGACGGCCGCAGGATTAGTCAGCTCGCCTAGAGTTGATGCGGCCCAATACATTTCCACTGCATCCAGGTCGCGCCATCGCCACCAGTCCAACAATTCTGTGTCGATGGTGTCGCCGCCCAGTCCTGCCACGATGCGAGCCGCCAAGGACTCGCTCTGGCGGAACGCATCGGCCATTCCCTGCCCGGGCGCCGGGTCTTTGAAATGGCCGGCGTCGCCCACCAGCACCCAGCCGGGGCCTGCAGCCGTTCGGAAGTAGCCGTGCCAGCGCCGCAGGATGCGCAACGGCCCCCGGCGCGTCGCTCCCGCGACCGCCTCGGCCATCTCGGGCCAACGCGTCAGTGCGGCATCGAAGTTCGTGTAGCGATCAGCCAGAAAAGCATCGGCCTTATGCATCGGCGTACCGAGCATTGCGATGTAGACGCCGTTGTCCAGCGGCAGCGCAATACCATTTCCTTCACCCACCCGACCCATCACTAGGTCGTACGGCGGGTTCGCCCCTTCGTAGAACGACCAGACCGGCATGTACGAGCCAGGAATGGTCAAATACTCTCGCGCTCCAACATGTTCGGCGATTCGCGAATGCTGCCCGTCTGCGCCGACTACGAGTTCCGCATGAATGGGACCACTCTGTGTTTCCAGTCCGACGACTCGCCCTTTGTCGGTCAGGACACCGTCGACGCGACACCCGGTACGGATCTCAGCGCCCGTGCGGGCGACGTGCTCCAACAGAATCGGGTCGAAGGTCTCGCGCCGCATACCAAGCATCACTCCGATGACCTCAGGGTCGGGTCGGGTGGTGACGCTCACGTCGTTACTACGCAACCGCATCGTCCGTAGTGGCGTCGCCCCTGCGTCCACCACGTCGTCAAGCACACCCAGTCGCTCTAAAACCGCCGTGCCACTGGGGGTAAACAAATGCGTGGAAGCCTTGTCCGCAGGAAACCGCACCTTGTCGACCAGGCATACGTTGAGGCCCTGGCGTGCCAGTTGCATGGCGAGCGAGGCACCCGCACACCGCGCTCCGACGACAGCCACGTCAAACTTCTCCATGAGTCGACCTCCACCGACTAGACCGAATGGTGTAGTCGGCTACGTTAACGAATCAAGCCAAAATGTCAATATCGGGTTAGTGGCTGTTGAGGTAGCCGATGACGTCGGACTTCATGGCCCGTAGCTGCTGGCCCCAGTAGTACCAGTTGTGTAGACCACCCTTGGCGAAATCAATGTGGGCGTTCTTGCCACCCGCGGCGGTGTAGGCATCCACAAACTGATGCGAGTACGGGGTCAAATAGCCTTCGAGAAATCCTCCGGTGAACTTCTCCAGGCCGGGGCGATCGTCATCTCCGGCAGTGGCATCACCGCTGCCGTTATAGATCCACAACCGGGTGTTGTTGGCGATGAGTTTGTCCACATGAAGGTACGGATCATTGCGATCCCACGCCGGATCGTTATCGGGGCCCCACATATCAGCCTTATCGAAACCGCCGCAATCCCCCATCGCCAAACCGATCTGAAATTTCTGAGGCGATGTGTAGTTCGGAGACGACAGCGCCGCCGAGTAGATGAACTGCTGAGGGTGATAGATCGCCAGCGTCAGCGCTGAAATACCGCCCATCGACAACCCGACAATTGCGTTACCCGTCGCCGAAATGCCCCTGTTGGCGGCCAACCATGCCGGTAGCTCACTGGAGATGAATGTTTCCCACTTGTAGGTCCACACACCCTTGTTGCCGCTGCCATCCGTCCCCTTGGCCGGGTTGTACCAATCGGTGTAGAAGCTCGACTGCCCACCCACCGGCATCACCAACGACACACCAGATTGGTAGTAGTCCTCAAAAGCAGTGGTCTCGATATCCCACCCGCTGTAGTCCTCCCGCGCCCGCTGCCCATCGAGCAGGTAAATAGCTTTGGGGCCACCACCTTGGAACTGCACCTTGATATCGCGGCCCATCGACGGCGACGGCACCTCCAAATACTCCACCGGCAGCCCAGGACGCGAAAACGCATGCGCAACCGGCACACCGCCACCAACACCGGCAGCCGCCAACAACACCGCAGCCCCCAAGGCCGCGGCAGCCAAACCACGGACAACACCGCCACGCATCAACGAAACAAATCTCATCGGTTCAAGGCCCCTTCACATGCGAATAAACACTGTTTAAAACAGTGTGTTAACCGTAACACAGCCGAACACACACCACCCAACACACCCACCACAGCCACACACACCACACCGCTCACACAACCCAAAGCGATCACACATTCCCCCGACAGGACCACACACCAGACAGCAATTCACGATCAAGAACCCGCCGTCGCATATGAGCCTTCGCCACTGCCCTGAAAACACGCATATGTTTGGGGTGCGTGGAGCACCGATGACAGCTTCACCGCTGAAGCTCTTCGTTCCCTATCTCAGTCTCGAGGCTGAGATAGGCCTAGAGGAATCCATTCTCGACGGGTTTCATTACCCAGCCGACGCCGTTTCGACGGGTTTTACAGACGGTCGCAGCGGCCACCAGAACCACCTGCCGAGCAACGCGGCGACAGACGGGAGGAGGAATGTCCGAACGATGAACGTGTCCAGCAAGAGCCCAATCCCAATGAAGAGACCGGACGCCTGCGTATTTCCACCGCTCGCACTGAGCAAGGCGAACATCGTGAGTCCGAAGACGATTCCGGCGGTGGTCACCACGGTGCCGGTGCTGGCGAATGACCGGATCATTCCGATGCGCAGTCCCGCACGAGACTCCTCCTTCATGCGCGAGGTCAGCAGGAGGTTGTAGTCGGCACCGATCGCCACCAGTACGGCGAACGCGACTTGCGGTATGCCCCAGTGGATCGGAATCCCAGTTGCTTGCCACCAGATCAGCCACGTAATACCAGCTGCAGCCAAGAAAGAGAATGCGCTGGTCAATACGACGACCAGTGCCGCAACCACGCTGCGTAGCAGGAGCAGCACGATGGCGAACACCAATGCGAAGGCTGTCACCGCGAGGATGCCGGTATCACGCCGCAGAGACTCGTGGACATCAGCGGTAAACGTGCGGACGCCGGTGACTATCACCCGGGAACCCTGCAATTTCGTACCCCAGAGCGCTTCTTCGACTTTGTGTTTCATGTCATAAACGCCGTCAATCGCGGGCAATGTGAAGCTATTGACGGTGCTGTACACGATCATTCGAGTGGATCGGCCATCGTGGCTGACGAGCCTGTCCATACTCTTCTTGAACTGTTTATTCGTGAACGCGTCCGCAGGCAGGAAGAAACCACCGGCCTCGCTGTCGCCGTAGCTGTTTCCCAACTCTTGAGCAAGCCGCGCTGACTCACGCAATTGCGGAAGCGAGTTCCGGATCAGGCTCGAGAGCCGCGCGGTGATTGTATGTATTTGCGTGACCGACGACCGCAGCGTCGGAATCGTGCCACCGGTGATCGGCAAGGCACCGTGCAAACTGTTGATCCCAGACCGCAGACTCTTCATGCTGTCACCCAAATTGCCGACCTTGTTCAGACTGTCCAATGCGGTACTCGCAAAATGACAGAGTTCCTGGTCGTTGCACGAGGGGTTGGCAGCGATTAGATCCTGGATTGGCCTGAGCTTCTCGCTGACGGTGCCGGTTAATTCTTGCAGTGCTGTCGCCGCTTCTTGCAGTTGGGCACTGGAGGCGTCGAGGTTACTAAGCCCGCCAGAGGCAGCATCGAATGCATGCTGCAGCTGACTGGTTGTAGCCGACACCGACTCTAAGACTCGTAGCAACGTGTCGAAGTCGTCAGTGCGTTCATCCAGCAGATCCGCCTGCAGCCCTAGCTGATTCCCCGCGTAACCGGCTTGATATGTCAGCGTCCCGGCCTCGATCTTGCGGCCCAAAGGCCGAGTGACACTTTGAATGAACTCCACATCGTGCATCTCGGCGATTTTGGCGGCGACTTGGTCCAGGATGACCATATCCGCGGGATTGCGCAGGTCGTGATCTGCTTGTATGAAGACGAATTCCGTATTGAGGCGATTTTTTTGGAAATGACGTTCGATCGCCTGGTACCCAACCAGGCTCGGAAGCGAAGCGGGCTGCTGCTCGCGTTCGTCGTAGCCGATGCGCATATTTGTCGCAGCGGCGGCGAACGGAGCCAAGAGCAGTACAGTGGCAGCTAAGACAGGCCCAGGCCACCGGACCACGACGGCCCCCAACTTGCGCCATCTTTGTCCCTGTCGCGCTTCCTTTGGCTCGAGAAAACCGAGTAGCCGGTAGAACTCGACGAGTGCTGGGGTGAGGGTCAATGAGACCGCAATACTGATCAAAATGCCGATCGCGCAGGGGATACCGGCGGAGTGGAACAGTGAAAGTTCGGTGAAGCTCATGCATATGCAAGCACCGGCTATGGTGAGGCCAGAGGCCAGCACAACATGTGACACGCCGCGGAACATATCGTGGTACGCGTCAACAAAACCACGCCCGCTGCGCCGGGCTTCCTGATAGCGACCCACGAAGAAGATTGAGTAATCCGTGCACGCGCCAAGGACGAACGCGGCCGGCAACAGAGTGCTGAACACGGAAATCTCAAAGTAATGGTGCGCGCCGAGGTACCCAATCGCCGCACGGGTCAGCCCGACCGAGATAGCCACCGGCGTGGTAATCACGAGCACGGTGAACAGAGAGCGATACACCACCAATGCAACAACGAAGATCAAGACGGAACTGATCAGGGTGAGCTTGATCATGTCCTCATCGGCTAGCGCCAAAGTATCGCTCGTCATCGCACCAGGGCCAGCCACGTACGCGGCCGTACCTGTTCTGGTCGGGTATTTCGCAACCGCCTCACGAATAGCGGTGATGGATTGAAGACCCTCGCCGGAGCCCTGAGCACCGGCCGCAATCACCATCGCGTACGCAGCCTTGCCGTCTTGGCTCTGGACCACTTCTTCGGTGTCCGGGTCCGACCAAAAGTCCTGCACCGATCCCACATGCTGGCGGTCCTGGCGTAACTGGTGAACCACGCGATCGTAATAGTCGTGGTCAGCCTGATTTAGTCCATTCAAATTCTCCAGGACAAGAAAGAGGACATTATCCGAGTCGCCATCGCCGAAGGTTGAAACAACTTCCTTCAGTCCCGCACTGGTGCGTGTATCGCTCCCGAGCAAAGGGGCCGATTCGCTCTTGACAACGCTCTCCGGAATCGGAGCCACGAGCAAGAAAGCTACAGTCACGGCCATCCAGAAGAGGATGATAGGCGCCGATAATCGGCGGACAAGTTCGGGAAATCGCGGCCTGCGCTCGTGCGGCTCGGGCTCTCGACGGAAAGGCTCGTGCAGAACCTCGCCAACCCTGCGGAATAGGCCCACTGCGGATTCAGGCTGTCGACGCTTCATCTCATCCTTTCAACGTGCAGTTCACTGCTGCTGCCGCATTGGTTGCCGTGTATGAGACGCGTTCCTCGCCATCGACGAGGATGCGGCACCGCAGCCCTGATCCATTCGCCTGCGCAACCAGGCTCGCCGGCGTCGCGGATCCGGAAACGACGATTTCGGTGGACCAGGGCAGTTGCACGGCCTGCTTCATTCGTTGGTTGTGCTCGTCGAGGTAGACCACAAGGCCGGAGCCCGGCCCCGGTGCAGACAGCTCATACGTCACACGACGGGGTTGCTGAGACAGCAAACGCAGCGGAGACGCACTGTGCGTCTCCGCTGCGAACAGTGCGACCGGCGGATGGCTGTACACGTATCCATACGCGCCAGCAAGTACCAGCGCCGCAAGCGCATAAGGCCATAGCGCCGCGAACTGTAAACGCTTCGCCCACAGCGAGCGTCGCGCGACATAAACTAGTGAGCGCACTAGTGTGCTTCCTCGCCCGTCTTGCCGACGAAGGCTGATGTCAGTTCCTGCAGCGTCCAGGCCTTGCCGCCTGTGCCCCAGCCGCCGTCGGCCACCTCGTTGATCAACACATGTACTGCCGGGCGAATCTGCGGAATTCCTTCCACCTCAACAACAACATCGGTGATGCGAGCCACAAGCTGCTGCTTCTGCTCGAGCGACAGCACACCCGCCGGGACGCTGATATTCACAACCGGCATGACTCTCTCCTTGGAATTCGAGGGCTCAGACGCTGAACAACGCCACACAGATATACATACCGGTCGGTATACCTAAAGTCAACCGATCGGTATACTCGGCTACATGCCCGAACCAGGAGCAGCTACATCAGCACGCGTTCGGTTGCTGGAAGCTGCCGCACAACTGACATACGCGAATGGCATTGATGCAACCGGAGTCGATGCGATAGTCAAGGCTGCCGGCGTAACCAAGCGCACCCTGTATCAGCATTTCGGGTCTAAAGATGAGCTCGTGGCCGCGGCACTCGAAGCCCGTGACAGTCCGGCTATCGCCGGGTTGCGTAGTGCCGTGGAGCGCAAAGTATCTCGGGGCGCCAGCCCGATAGAGGCCTTGTTCGGGGTGCTCGCCCGCGTTTTCGCCGAGCCGGCGTTTCAGGGCTGCGCTTTCCTCAATAGTGGGCTGGAGATGCATGCCGAACACCATCCCGTGCGCCCTGTCGTCCGCTCGCATACCGATGCCCGCCGTGAGCTCGTCGCAGACCTGGTACGGGCCGAAGGTGTCGATGCCGACTGGCCGATCGATGCAATCACACTGCTCATCGAAGGAGCCTTCGCCCTCAGCGCGGCACGACGCGACCCAGAGGTCATTCACCGCGCCCAACGCGCAGCAGAGAGCCTCCTCGCCAGTGCCCGCAAACAACCATCCGCTACATAACCAGCGCGACAGAGCACGAAAATGCCTGTTAAGCAACATATTCTGCCGGCTAGCCGTTCGTCGATGGCTTCCGGGTATCCGGCGGCCGGTGAAATTCCTTCGGCCACTTCGATTATCAGAGCCTCGACGGTAGCCTTAGTCTGACAGGCGTACGGCGCCAAGCTGAATCCCTGGGTGACAAATGCCGCCACCCCACCGCTGGGCGCAAATCCCGGGCCCGACGGGATCCGGGGTCGCAACCGATCAACCCGGTAGGTTCGCGAATCTTGCCGGTCAGTATCGCAACCAAGCAGATACCAGCGTCGGCCGACGCTGACAAGCCTACACGGCTCGACAATAGGGTGGCCAACTTAGGCGCGGGTTCGCCAGGTGGCAGACTGCTCAGCTCAGACTAGACGTTTGGCCGTACGGCGATGAGTTTGCGTGGCTCCTCGACGTATGCGGCAGGGAGTTCCTCCCAGTTGACCTCGGTGGCCCAAACTTGCGACGGCTTAATGGCCCCTCGCGTAACGGTATCGATCGTTGGTTGCACGTGGGCCGTTGTTACCCAGCCCGAAGCGGATCACTCGACAATTCGTTGACCACGCCGCCCATTCGCGCACCGCGCCTTGGCACAACAACAACAATGCCTCGCGTACCACCGCGATTGGCCAGCGACAGCAGCGGCGGTCCGGCATCGACGACCGCAGCCCCGGCGTATCCCTTGATAACCACAGTGGAGGTCGCATACAGCGTGGCGTCGGTGATCCATCCCCCGAAGCGAGCATTGTGGCCGTGGCGACCGTCGCTGGCGTTGCGCGCTTGGATACACCTGCCAAATTGGGCAAAGAGCACTGTGTACCAGGTTATTTCGACAATGAACCAGCCCGGGGCGGACGCAATAGTTTCGATCGCCGGGGTAGACCGCCCAGACTTATTCGACGCCGAATAACCAGCAGGCGTATACCTGACGAGCTGAGACCGGGCCTGACTTAACGGCGCTTATAACCGGACATGCATACGCATGCCCGGTTACAAGCGCTCAGGATGAGGTCAGTCCGGCCCGAGTGTGCAGCACGCACTAGCGACTTCGATGCGCGTCCACGAACGCAATCGTCAGGTCGGCGATCTCACGCGGGTGCGTGAAAGGCGACCAGTGCCCCGCGGGAATCTCGTGGAAGTGCAGTTCCTGCGCCCAACGCGGCGCATCGTCAAGCGGTATCCGACGAATCGCGACATCGTATTTCGAGGTAATCATCTGCACGGGCACCTTCGTTCGGCTTTCCTTCGGGCGGAAGATCTTGCCGATGTTGGCACGGTAGATACGCATACCGCCCAGCATGTCTTGCTCCAATGTTTCTGCTAAATATGCCTTTTCAGCAGGGACCCGTGAAAGAACCCCAAGCGCTCGCTTCCACACCTCACGTCTGCCCAGATACGTGAAGAGGCGTGCGGGCAGGCCAGGCACGAACAACCAGAAGATGTAGGACGAGCACAACAGTTGACCCATGAGGCCCAGCAGATTTCGTGGCGTCGGGTGACGAAGGGCCTTGCGCATCCAGAGGCCAGCCTGGTCGAGGCTGAAGCCCGACACGCAGGTGAAAGAGGCGAATCGACTGTCAGCGTCGTCGTCGCACACGGCTTCCCAGGCATAGATTGCGCCGAAGTCGTGCCCGAGCAAGTGCACAGGCCTGCCTGGGCTCACAACATCCGCCACTGCCCCGATGTCCGCGACGAGCTTGTCGAACGCGAAATCTTGCCAGCTCTGCGGAGAGCTTGACAGACCGTGGCCGCGTTGGTCGTAGGTGACCACATGGTATCGATCAGCCAACAGAGGTACCACATCACTCCAGAGCAGATGCGTGTCCGGCCAGCCATGGAGCAAGATCACGGTCTCGTTCGCGGGATCGCCGTACTCAAATGCGGCGAGTTCGTATTCACCGGACCGGACCACGCGCGCACGACCCTCCAGATGGCGGCTCGGCAGCTGGCTGTTGGCCATCACCTCTCCTTACTGTCCCGTCCCGTCAGCACCTCAGGAACACCCGAGATACTCGTGAGACAAATATTGTCTTGTTATCTCATCACGTTAACATGGTGCTATGCACGAGGCAAAAGACACCGATGGCCATCCCCTCGCGCACCTTCTCGTCAAAGGGCTCGCCGCTCAGGACCCAGAGCTGATCAGCCAGTTGGATACCGGCGACGACGTCACTGCGCGCATCCTCACCGCCGCACGCGAACAAATCGAAACCGTTGGATGGCGACGGTCGACCATCGAGGACATTGCCAAGAGGGCACGGCTTGGAAGAGCTACCGTCTACCGGAAATTCCCCAGCAAGCAAGTGCTGCTCGATGCAGTCATCGATGCAGGGGTACGCGAGTATCTAGCCGGGAGTACAGCGGCGGTCACCAACCAGCCGACCATTGAGGACCGCATTGCCGAAAGTACGCGCTTCACCGTCGAATTCTTGCGCAACCACCCCATATTGACGAGGTTGATCGAGACCGAGCCGGAGACCGTGTTACCCCTTCTCACTGTGGATGCGGGACCGCTGATCCAGCTCGTCGACGGCTTCTCCGTAGCGGTATGGCATCGCGAGCTCTATGACGGCAACCCCATGACCGACAAGCAACGTCAGCACCTGCAGATCGTTGCCGAACTTCACACTCGCCTCACACTGTCGTTCATCCTCACCAAAAACACCGCCATACCACTAGATACGCCGGAGCAGACACGCACTTTCGCGCGAAATTATCTGGCCCCCATGCTTCTTGGACTCATCGACGCAGACCGTTCCCGTTCGAGCTCCGGACTCAGTTAGTCGCCGCGGCCATGCGATCGGCCAATTCGCGCATGTGGCGGATTAATGCTTCGGGTTCATGCACGGTGAACTGGAAGCCCAGCAGCCCCAGGTGAATTGCCAGATCATCGTACGTATTAGCACCCAAGTGCAGCAGACAGCGCTGTTCGTCGATGGCTTCCAAGTATCCGGCGGCCGGTGAAATTCGTTCGGCCACTTCGATTATCGGGGCTTTGACAGTCACCTTAGCCTGATAGGCATACGGCACCACGCTGACTCCCTGGGTGACAAATGCCGCTACCCCACCGCTGGGCATCGGGCGAGGCACAAATCGCGGGCCGGACGGGATCCGGGGGCGCAACCGATCAACCCGGTAGGTTCGCCAATCTTGCCGATCGGTATCCCAGCCAAGCAGATACCAGCGTCGGCCTACGCTGACGAGCTTATGTGGCTCGGCATGGCGGAGCGAGGAGCTGCCGTCATGCTTCTGATAGTCAAAGCGCAATTGCACTGCGTCACGTATCGCCCCAGCGATAGCGGTGAGCGTCCCCGGGTCGGCACCAGCGGTTCCACCCGGCACGACAAGTGTCGCTGCCCACAGCGCGGTGAATCTATGCCGCAATCGCGAGGGCAGTACCCGTTCGATCTTCAGCAAGGCGCGAAGCGCGCTCTCCCCGGTATCGGTAGCTGCACCTTCGGCCGCCCAGCACAGTCCCACCGCAACAGCGATGGCTTCCTCATCGTCCAGAAGCAGGGGCGGCATCGTGGCACCCGCACCAAGTCGATACCCGGCGATACCGCGGATGGCCACTACCGGGTAGCCCAGCTTGCGCAGTTTTTCTATATCCCGCCGCACAGTGCGCGCATCGACATCCAACCGCTCGGCCAGCTCCCCACCGCTCCAGTCACGCGGGGTTTGGAGAAACGACAGCAGCCGTAGCAGGCGGGCAGACGGTTCGAGCATGATGACATCCTGCCATTCACCTAGGGCCGGATCTGTCCTAACCGACTCATAGCCTGCAATCATGGAAGCAATCACCCCATTTCGTATCGCCGTCCCGCAGAGCGATCTTGATGATCTGCAGAGGCGGTTGGATCACACCCGTTGGCCGGCCGCACTGCCAACCGACAGCTGGAGTACCGGGGTGCCGACGTGGTGGCTGCGCCAGATCGTCGAGTACTGGCGCACGGATTACGACTGGCGCGCGGCCGAGAAGGAACTGAACGCGTGGCCGCAGTTCGTCACCACGATCAGGGGCCAGCGCATCCATTTCCTGCACATACGTTCCGACGAGCCCGACGCCCTACCGCTCCTGCTCACCCACGGTTGGCCAGGATCGGTGGCCGAATTCCTCGACATCATCGGGCCCTTAACGAATCCACGCGCACACGGTGGCGACCCACGCGATGCCTT
This sequence comes from Mycobacteroides sp. H001, assembly GCF_001440005.1. Classification (NCBI taxonomy): domain Bacteria; kingdom Bacillati; phylum Actinomycetota; class Actinomycetes; order Mycobacteriales; family Mycobacteriaceae; genus Mycobacteroides; species Mycobacteroides sp. H001. Next base: position 867 of record NZ_LJYH01000010.1, on the reverse strand, counting down.
TCACGTTGTGATCCCCTCGCTGCCAGGTTTCGGATTCTCGGGCCCAGTCGCCGAATCGGGTTGGAGCAAAACAGAAATCGCATCAGCCTGGACAGAGTTGATGCGCCGACTGGGCTACCGCCGTTATGGCGCACATGGCGGCGATATCGGGTCGGGGGTCAGCCCCGATATCGCCCGCACCGCGCCAGAACACGTGATCGGCGTGCACGTCAACGGCGGGCCCGGACCGATGCCGCGCTTCCCCGTGCCGGATGACGTACGTAGCGCGCTCAGCGAGCCCGATCGGGCACGTCTGCATATGATCGAGGAGCTTTTCTCGGACGGTTCCGGCACCGGCTATGTGGCGATCCAGTCGACTCGCCCGCAGACGCTGGCATATGGACTCACCGATTCGCCTCTCGGTCAGCTCGCCTGGATCATGGAGAAATTCCGTGAGTGGACCTATCCACAAGAAACGTTGCCCGAGAAGATCATCAGCGTGGATCGGCTGCTCACCAACGTGATGATCTACTGGCTCACCGGTACCGCCGGGTCCTCCGCCTATGTCGGCTATGCACAGGGACTCGGATGGGACGAAGAGAAGCCGAACTCAGGAGTGCCCACCGGCGCCATCATCTTCGCAACAGATTTCGGCCTGCGCTATTTCGCTGAAAAGTCCAACACCATCACCCATTGGACTGAGGTCGACCGCGGAGGCCATTTCGCCGCGTTAGAGGAACCTGCTCTGCTCGTTGACGACATACGCACCTTCTATCGCGCCTTACGCGACTAGGGCGTGTCTGACAAATGTTTCGGGTGTTTCGGCTGAGACTTAGGCCATGTCACGGTTCCAGCTGCTCACCGATGCTCAATGGTCGTTGATTGAAG
>NZ_LJYH01000009.1:0-9910 GCF_001440005.1 Mycobacteroides sp. H001 | reverse complement strand
TGGGTTGTGCTGCTGTGCTTGGCGTTTACTGCCTTGGGCAAGGGCATCACCTTGCTGCGTCGTGCCTTGGCCCCGGTCACCGCCGCAGCCTTGGTGCCGTTGGCTAGTATTTCTGCCCCTGTGCGTGCCACGGCCGGAATCGTCATTGGCGCCAGCGGTATTTGGTGGGTGATGCGCGGACACGCCGCCAGCTGGTGGACACACATCACCGGCACCGGCGGTGCGACCGAGTGGACGTTGATCTCGCAGCTGGTGGTTGTGGCGTTGATCGCTGTTTTTGGTGCGCTGCTGTTCGGCGGCGCCAAAACCCTTGCCACGCTGATCTTCGCCAATTCAGGTGCCCGAGAACGCCAACACAACCTCAGCCAGCAGCAGCGGTGGGCGCTGTTTTGGTCCAGTCACCCGGGCCTGGGTCTGACGCTGCTCGCCGGTGGGGTGGCGCTGGTGTTCCTATCCGGGTACGTCGTTCCGCGGGTGTCGGGGTGGCTTTCCGGCGACGACCCGATGGCTGCCTTGGCGGCCATTGCTGCGATATTGACCGTCGCTTTCTTCGCGAATACGTGGTGGTGGAAAGCACTATCAGGGTGGTGGACCTGGGCCCACACCCACGGCAGCAGCGGCGGCGGAACCAGCCCGCTCGGGCAGATGCAGGCCGGCGGCGCCGTCATTGCACTCATCTGGTTTAGCGCCATGGGATTTGGACTGGCGTCCCCGGCCGATTACACCGGCCCCGGCGCCGCACCTCTGGCGCGTGCCGCCTGCCCACCGGATTGCGGCGGCGGAGGCGGCCTTGACGGTCCTCCTGGGGGCGGCAGCCAGTTCAGACCACCGGACATGCCCGCCCAGCAACCCGACTATCAAGGCGGCATCAACCAGGCGCCCCTGAACCAAAACTCGGGAATCTCGATCTACAACGAAAACCCCGCCCAAGGCGGCGGCCAGCAAGCCTCCCAAAACATGGGCCCACAAATGTCCGGTCAACGCGCCGCCCATGGCGAACCGCTACCCAACTACGGACCCTGGCAACCCGACGCCCAACCTCCCGCCCAAGCACCGGTACAGCAGGCGCCCGCTCAGCCACAACAGCCCCCGGTGCAGCAAGCACCCCAGGCCCCGCAGCAGCCCGCGCAGGCGCCACAGAACCCTGCCGGGCAACAGCCTCCGGCGCAGCAGGCACCCGAGCAGCCGGTACAGCAGGCGCCGCAACAACCCGGCACGCAGCAGCCTCAGGGCCAGCCCGGTCAGCAGCCGGGCCAGCCAAACCAGGGCCAACCGGGTCAGCAGCAGCCGCAGAAAGACCCTGGGCTGCCGAATAAGGACAACAGCCCGATGGACCCGACGGATCTGGCGTCGGCAGCGACTCGTCGTGGGTCGCAACAAGCCGGCGAGCAGGCTGCGCAACAGGGCACGCAACAAGCGACTCAGCAAGCGCCTAAAACTCCCACGCAGACCCAGCAGGCGCCGCAGACCACGCAGCAGACTCAACAAACCCCGACGTCGACGCAGCAAAATCAGCAGACTCAACAAACCCCGACGTCGACACAGCAAAATCAGCAGACGCCCAAGGAGCCCAAGAAAATCAAGGGTGCCCCTAAGCAGGGAGCTCCTGAGGAGAAGCCCTGGGACATCACTGGCGAATTGAAACCCATTAACAAGAATTTTCCGGACGGCAGCCAAAAACTCGGAATCGAGGGGAGGCACGGCCTACAAAACAAGGATCCCGTCTCTATTGGCAAAGCGACCATGGGGGAATACAACTTTGAAAGCACATTCCAGCAAAAACTGGGTGGTGAGGTAGAGGCTTCGGCGGTGTTGAATCCGCAGAGCCCGCAGCCCGTGCTGCCCAAGGCGGAAGCATTTGCAGGTTACAATCTCGAGAACAAGAACCTAGTATCGGGCCCCGGCGTTCAGGGCATTATCACTAATACGCTGAAAGTGGGCCCCAGTGCTAGTACAGGTGCGACCACTGGTACGCCTATCGGTGCGACTACTACATTTCAAAATCTTGGTGGTGGCAATTTCTACGTTAATTTGCCCCTGACTACGGCGTGGCGGCAGGTCGAGGTTGGTAGCACCATACAAGGGGTTGTGAATGTGCCCGAGCTCATCCAGGGCGCCTTCGGGCCGGCTGGTCAATGGATATCCAGCGGAATCCCCTCGGTGTTCGGTCCGTGAAGTTGCTAAAGTCGAGTGAATCGACAGGCGGAGGTGGAAATGACCACTCTTGAACTTGGGCTCGAAGGCCACGCTCCTGTTGGCTGGAGCGTGAGCCTTGAGCAGGCCCGGCGTGGCGATACCTTTCTCTGCGTCACAAGGGACAGCGAAACTGGCCGGCCGATTGTGCCAGAGATTTTAATCTCGGTCGTGGAACTCCCCGATGTAGAAACGTCGTTGGAGGTGCTCGCTTCCTCGCGTCGCGCAGTTGTGGCCGACACCTATGATGAGGTTCGGCTTCGTCGTGGTGAGTTCATCTCCGACCGTGACCCTGAAATGTACGGTCAAGAAATCTCGTTCGAGACCAAGGTGTCTCAAGGTGGTCGTGTTGCGATAATCCAAAGTGAGATTTTGGTTACTTTTCCAGGATTCAAATCACGTGTCTTGAGTTTCCTTTTGACAGCGCCAGAGTCTGTATTTGAAGATTGTGCACTGGATTTCAGGAAGCTGTTCGATTCTATCCTCGTGAAAGAAAGCGAGTAGGGCGATAATGCAATACAGGCCGGCATCGGTAGCTCTTATCTTGACCGCCCTTGTGGTGTCAGGGTGTTCAGTCAAGTCGACATGGCATGCAGGAACGGTAACGGCCGAAACACCACCGACCTCATCCGTAAGACAGATTCCGAAAGAAGAAGCTGGAAAGATCGCGGCCGAGCGTCTTGAAGCTCAATTTGGTGGCAAGGTGGAGTCGGTTGTATGCGAGGGGCCTCTTGATGCGACCGTGGGCGCTACCCAGCGATGCGTGATGAGCGAGGACGGGCAGAAAGCGGGTCTGACCCTCACCGTCTCAAAGGTCGAGGGAGATAAGGTCGACTTCCGTATAAAGGTCGACGACCACCCACTTCCGGAGTAACTTGCGGTGAGGTAACAGCCAACATCCGTGCGGCGTTGGTTGCGTTGCTGTTTGGTGTTTGATGTCAGCGTTGAGACGGCGTGTACGCCCGGTTTCATCGTCTGCTGCCAGACTGCGGCGCGTGCCCGAATACACGCAGCTTGCCGTCGATGACCTGCACACCTTCAAAGCCAACCCGCGCCGTGGTGATGTCAGCGCGATCCCTGTTTCGCTGACCAAGCACGGCCGCCGTGATGGCGTTGGGATCGCTCTTTCCCTGTTCGGCCTCGGCGAGTGCGCCCACCACCGGGCCGGCGGCGACCGTGTCGTCGAGTGGATTGCCGATCCGCAGTGCGGGCTGCTTCAACACGCTCAGCCAGGAGTCGAATGTCGGCGTTTCGCCCTGCTTGGCGGCCACCACAACGGGGGTTCGGGCCACCGACTGACTCGCCGAATCCAAGGGGGACCCGGTGGCGCGCATCTGCCTTGCCAGCCAGATGGACGAATCGGGGAGCCACAATGTGGGCGCACCTCCGGGCTTGCCGAGCGCCGCTGCTGTTGCCGCGGAGGGTTTCGCCTCCACGGTGAGTTTTGTGCAGCCGATTTCTTTGGCGCTCGCGCCGCCAATTGCCTTCGAGACGGCCGCCGCGATGGCCGGGTCGGTGGCCACCGTGAAGGGGGTGACGTCTGCGCATCGTCCGGAGAATTTCTTGTATGCGAAGAACCCGAGCCCGCCGAGCAGGATGGCGACTACCGCCAGTGCGATCCACTTGGGCAGACTCGTGCGGCCAGACTGTTGTCTTCTGCGATTGCGTTCACTGTGGCGACCAGGCATGACTGGACCTCTTCGTTCTCGGCCGCACGCAGACCTGGTGCCCGCGTCGTGAGGCTCGGGGGATAGTACCGTGAACAAGATCACGCTCTGGCCGCCTGAGCAGGCACTTGAGGGGTGTGAAAGGGGGAACATGCGGGTATTGGCGGGGGTGATGTTCTGTGCCCTGTTAGCTGGCTGCTCGGTATTCACATTCGGTGATGACCCGGTCGAGGTTCCGCTCGCCGAGGCCGAGGCGTTCGGGCGGATTGACGTCCCGGACGGTGTCGCGGTCCTGAAAGTGAGGCGAACGCACTTCCAGGACACGCTCTATGCGGTGGTGCTGCGGGCCACGGCACGGGATGTGGACATGACGTTGCGGAATTCGAAGTTCACCGGGCTGTTCCGCCCTGTGCAGAACCCCGCGACCCTCACGGTGATCGCAGGTCCGCCGTTGTCGGGCGCCACGAACGTCACAGAGGCCCAAGACCATGTGGAGAAGCCATGGGTTTATCGCACCATCGTCCAAGATGTCAGGTCACCCGATGAGGTCTACCTGCATATCAGCCTGTTCAACACCTAGCCCCTTATTGAGCCTGGGGACTACCTCCGTTTTCTCCCTCGGCGTAGTGCGCACCACAGATGCGAACATGCAGGTGAGGTAGCCTGAGAGTTCATTACGTATGCCTATGGCCTGCCCCATGACGACGGAAGGACCGGGCCGCTGACCGCGGCCGACGCTGTATGAACCGGACAAACGTGTTTCGCACCCTGGGCGTCATCGTGGTGGTGCTGCTGCTGGGGTGGTCGTTCTTCTACTTCGGCGACGACACCCGCGGTTACAAACCCGTGGACACCACGGTCGCGATCAAGCAGATCGACACCGACAACGTCAAGAGTGCTCGTATTGACGACCGTGAGCAGCAGCTGCGGCTGGACCTCAAGGCCGGCAACGGTGATACCGAGGGCAAGGACAAGGTCATCACCAAGTACCCGACCGGGTACGGGGTGCCGCTGCTGGAGAAGCTGAACGGCAAGGGTGCGGCCGTCAGTACGACGGTGAACCAGGGCAGCATCCTGGGATCGCTACTGCTGTACTTGCTGCCGGTGATCTTGCTGGTGGTGTTGTTCTTCGCATTCAGCCGCATGCAGTCCGGTGGTCGCGGCATGGGCTTCGGTTTCGGTAAGTCACGGGCCAAGCAGCTGTCCAAGGACATGCCGAAGACCACCTTCGCCGACGTGGCCGGGGTCGACGAGGCCGTGGAAGAGCTCTACGAGATCAAGGATTTCCTGCAGAACCCGTCGCGGTATCAGGCGCTGGGGGCGAAGATCCCGCGCGGTGTGCTGCTCTACGGCCCGCCGGGTACCGGTAAGACGCTGCTGGCGCGTGCGGTCGCTGGCGAGGCTGGAGTGCCGTTCTTCACCATCTCCGGGTCCGATTTCGTGGAAATGTTTGTGGGCGTTGGTGCTTCGCGTGTTCGCGACCTGTTTGAGCAGGCCAAGCAGAACAGCCCCTGCATCATCTTCGTCGACGAGATCGACGCCGTGGGCCGCCAGCGCGGTGCGGGTCTGGGCGGCGGTCACGACGAGCGCGAGCAGACCCTTAACCAGCTGCTGGTCGAGATGGACGGCTTCGGCGACCGGCAGGGCGTCATCCTTATCGCCGCGACCAACCGTCCCGACATCCTCGATCCGGCGCTGCTGCGCCCCGGTCGTTTCGACCGGCAGATCCCGGTGTCGAGCCCCGATCTGGCCGGCCGCAAGGCCGTGCTCAAGGTCCACTCGGCGGGCAAGCCGTTCGGCCCCGACGTCGATTTCGACGGGCTGGCCAAGCGCACCGTGGGTATGTCTGGTGCTGACCTGGCCAATGTCATCAACGAGGCCGCCCTGCTCACCGCACGTGAGAACGGCACCGTCATCACGGCCGCGGCGCTGGAGGAGTCCGTCGACCGGGTTGTGGGCGGGCCGCGCCGCAAGGGCCGCATCATCAGTGAGCACGAAAAGAAGATCACCGCCTATCACGAGGCCGGGCACACCCTGGCGGCGTGGGCGATGCCAGATATCGAGCGGGTCTACAAGGTCACCATCCTGGCGCGCGGGCGTACCGGCGGGCATGCCATCGCGGTACCCGAGGACGACAAGGGTCTGGCCACCAGATCCGAGATGATTGCGCAGCTGGTGTTCGCCATGGGCGGCCGCGCCGCCGAGGAGCTCGTATTCCGCGAGCCGACCACCGGCGCGGTGTCCGATATCGAGCAGGCCACCAAGAAGGCTCGCGCCATGGTCACCGAGTTCGGCATGAGCGCCAAGCTCGGCGCCGTGCGCTACGGCACCGAACACGGCGACCCGTTCCTGGGACGCACCATGGGCACGCAGCCGGACTACTCCCACGAGGTCGCTCGCGAAATCGATGAGGAGGTACGTAATCTCATCGAAGCCGCGCATACCGAGGCGTGGGCCATCCTCACCGAGTACCGAGATGTGCTGGACACGTTGGCCGGCGAGCTGCTGGAGAAGGAAACGGTGGTCCGCAAGGATCTCGAGGAGATCTTCAAGGACGTGCAGCGTCGTCCGCGATTGACCATGTTCGACGACTTCGGAGGCCGGATTCCGTCCGATAAGCCCCCCATCAAGACCCCGGGGGAGCTCGCCATCGAACGTGGTGAACCCTGGCCTCCTCCGGTCCCCGAGCCCGCGTTCAAGAAGGCCATCGCCGAACAGGCGGCCGCTGCGGTGCCCGCGAATGGGGCGCAGTCTGCGCCGAATGGTCAAGGCGGTCAACCGGTTCCGCCAGGAAGTCATCCGGGTCAGCCGTCGGGCGCCAACTATGGTGCACCCGCGGGCTGGTATGCACCCGGCTGGCCGCCCCAGGGGCAGCCTCCGTACCCGCAGCCGGGTTACCCGCCGCAGGGACACGCTCCGTACCCACCGCATGTCCCGCAGCCCTACCCGTATCCCGTGCCAACTCCGCATCAGCAGCCGGCTCCGGATGAGGGCAGCGAGAGCAAGAGCTGATATGAACTCGCCCGAGACGGCCGAGCGTAACGGCCAGCCGGCTGGTCACGTCTTCGACCAGGCACGTGCCGAGGCTGCGGTCCGTGAACTGCTCTTAGCAGTTGGTGAGGACCCGGACCGGCATGGGCTGGTGGACACGCCCGCCCGCGTGGCGCGCGCGTACAAGGAGATATTTGCCGGTCTCTACACCGACCCAGATACGGTGTTGAACACCACCTTTGACGAACAGCACGACGAGTTGGTGCTGGTGAAATCGATACCGATGTATTCGACATGTGAGCATCACTTGGTGTCGTTTCACGGTGTGGCACATGTGGGGTACATCCCCGGTAAGCATGGCCGGGTTACTGGACTATCGAAAATCGCTCGGCTGGTTGATCTTTACGCAAAACGGCCTCAAGTGCAGGAGCGATTGACGGCACAGATCGCCGACGCGTTGGTGCGCAAGTTGGAGCCGCGCGGCGTGATTGTCGTGGTCGAAGCCGAGCATTTGTGTATGGCCATGCGCGGTGTGCGCAAGCCCGGAGCGACAACAACCACCTCCGCGGTGCGTGGCCAGTTCAAGACTGACGCCGCCTCGCGGGCCGAGGTTCTCGACCTGATGATGAGGGCATGATCGCCGGCGTGACGGATACCCCCGCATTGACCCATATTCTGGGAGTCGTCAACGTCACCGACGACTCCTTCTCTGACGGTGGGCAATTCATCAAGCAGTCGGATGCGGTGGCGCACGGGCTGGCGCTTGCTTCTGCGGGCGCCGACATCATCGATGTCGGCGGGCAGTCGACGCGGCCGGGCGCGACGTCGATCAGGCAGAAGATTGAAATGCAGCGGGTCATCCCGGTGATCAAAGAGCTTGCCAGCCATGGGATCAACGTCAGTGTTGACACCATGCGCGCCGAGGTCGCGGCCGCCGCGGTGGAGGCGGGTGCGAACATGGTCAACGATGTCTCGGGCGGCCGGGCAGACCCGGAGATGGCCCCGCTGATGGCGAGTCTGGGGTTACCGTGGATTCTGATGCATTGGCGCTCAAAGGATTTCATACACACATCGAGTGCTAAGAACTACGGTGACGTGGTTGCCGATGTCTCACGCGAGCTCATGGAGTCGGTAGAGGTCGCGCTCAAGGCCGGAGTTTCTCAGGACAAGCTGATCCTTGACCCGGGTCTTGGCTTCGCTAAGACTGCCCGTCACAATTGGCTGTTACTCCAAGCGATTCCGGATTTACAGGAGCTGGGTTACCCGATTCTCATCGGCGCCTCCCGGAAACGATTCCTGGGTTCGCTACTTACCGACCTCAAGGGCGTGGAGCGTCCGGCCGACGGGCGTGAAACCGCAACGGCCGTCATCACCGCGCTTGGCGCGCTTCATGAGGTATGGGGTGTGCGGGTTCATGACGTCACGGCATCCATGGACGCGCTGAAGGTGGTGCGGGCCTGGGAGACTGGCGGTGTCGAGACCATCGAAGAGGACGAGGAAGAGGGGCGCGAGCACCTCCCGGAACAGCAGACCGAGCCCGAACCTACGCCCGCCGCCGAAATCGCTCAGGACGAGGTGACCATGGAGGTGACCGTGCGGACCGCTCGACCCGAACCCAGTAAGACCGCAGGGGGCAAGTGGCGTCGTGAGGTTGCCCAGCGCGGCACCAAGGGCGGCACGAAATGACCGACCGCATCGAGTTGCGCGGCCTGAAAGTTTTTGGTTATCACGGAGTTTTCGAGCATGAGCGTCGCGACGGCCAGGAGTTCTCGGTAGACGTCACTGTCTGGCTGGACCTTGATACCGCGGCGGCCACGGATCAGCTGACCGACACCCTCGACTATGGGGAACTGGCTCAGCGGGCGGCCGCGATCGTGTCCGGTCCACCGCGCAATCTCATCGAATCGGTTGCCGGTGCGATCGCCGACGATGTGATGACCGATGCCAGGGTTCACGCTGTGGAGGCGGTGGTACACAAGCCCGACGCGCCAATTCCGTTGACGTTCAGCGATGTTGCGGTGGTGGCCCGCCGTTCCCGGAGATCGCGGCCCGGGGGATCACCGCAGTGACCCGCGCGGTGCTGTCTATCGGATCCAATCTCGGTGACAGGCTCGCGCACCTGCAATTGGTCGTCGACGCGCTGGGCGCGGATGTGATCGGCGTTTCACCGGTGTATCAAACCGCACCGTGGGGACCGGTTCCGCAGTCTGACTATTTGAATGCCGTGGTCATCGCGCAGGGGCGTGAACCGCGGGAGTGGCTCGAGGTGGCGCATCGCCTAGAGCGGTCTGCACAGCGAGTACGTGCGGAACGCTGGGGCCCGCGCACTCTCGACGTTGACGTGATCAGCTGCATACAGGATGTCGACGGCACCGCAGTGGCTAGCGAGATCCTCTCGGAGGACGTGGAGCTGACACTGCCGCATCCCCGCGCGCACGAGCGCGCTTTTGTATTGGTGCCGTGGCTGGCGCTCGATCCGGAGGCCGCACTGACGGTCGAGGGGCGGCTCCGTCCGGTTGCCGAGCTGGTGGCAGGTCTGTCCGAAGCCGAACGTGCCGGCGTCCGCCGTGTGGATGACACTCTGACTGGTCCGGCGGCGTAATGGGACCCACTCGGATCCGTGAACTGCTGCTGGGGGGTGCCGTTACGGCGATCCTCGGCTTCTTCTTTGTCTCAGTGGCTTACGGTTCCCTGCCGCCGATCCCGCTGCTCGGGGGTGTTTCGCTGTTGGTGCTGGCGATCGCCGAGGGTGGCTGGGCGTTCTACATCCGCAACAAGGTCACTGACGGTGAGATCGGGGTTGGCACGGGACGTTTGCCGGCGCTTGTGGTGGCACGTTCGGTGGTGGTCGCGAAGGCCTCGGCATGGCTCGGCACGCTGATGACGGGATGGTGGCTGGCGATGCTGGTCTACATCCTGCCGCGGCGCGCGCAGCTGGCCGCGGCGGCAGCGGACACATTCGGCGTAGTGATCGCCACCGGTTGTGCGTTGGCGCTCGTGGTCGCCGGGCTGTGGCTACAGCATTGCTGTAAGTCGCCACCCGACCCGCCCGCGACCCC
>NZ_LJYH01000008.1:0-2060 GCF_001440005.1 Mycobacteroides sp. H001 | reverse complement strand
CCGCAGCCGCATCCGCAGCCGTCTGCGCCGCCGCCGCATTCTGATCCGCAACCGTCTTGGCCGCCGCCGCATCACCGGCAGCCTTGTTGGCATCCGCCAACGCCTTATCCGTCACCACCTTGGCTGCAGTGGTATCGGTGACAACTTGCTGGGCGTCTACGACCTTCTGATCGGCGAGGGTCTTGGCCGCCGCCGCATCGCTGGCGGCCTTGTTCGCATCGGCCAACGCCTTATCCGTGGTGACCTTCACCGCCGCAGCCGCATCCGCAGCCGTCTGCGCCGCCGCAGCATTCTGATCCGCTACCGTCTTGGCGGCCGCCGCGGCAGCAGCGGCATTCGTTGCGTCGGTCAATGCCTGGTCGGTCACTACCTTGGCGGCAGCGGTGGTGGTGACGGCCTGCTGCGCGGTGCTGACCTGTTGCGCTGCGGCTGTGACGTTGTTGTTCGCGGTGTTCGCGTTGGTCTGTGCGGTATTGCGCGCCGCGATCGCCGCGGGCTCCTGGCTGATGGCCGTCGCCGCCGCGGCATCGGCAACGGTCTTGGCGGCAGCGGCGTTATCGGCGGCGGTCTTGGCGGTCGCTTCGGTGGCCTGCGCCTGAGTCACTGCCGCGTTGCCTGCCGTGAGCCGCTGCTGGGCTCCGGCCAGGAGGGTGCCCAGGGATGCCAGGTTGGCGGCGATACCAATGAGGTTGGTTGTGTAGTAGGTGACGTCTGCCTGCGCCTGATCGCGCTGCTGCTGCGCCGCAACCGTGGCTGCGTGAGCGTTTTGATAAGCGGTCTGCGTGCTCTGGGCCGTCGCGGCTGCGGCGGTAGCGTCGTCCTTGGCCTTCTGGATGGCGTCGACGACCTTCTGTGCATCGCTTAACGCCTTGTCCGCATTCACCTTTGCGGCGTCGGCGTTCTGTTTGGCGGTGTTGGCCGCGGTGAGTGCCGCCTGAGCATCCGACACCGCCTGATTGCTTGCGGTGGCATTGGTCTGCGCGGTCGTCAGCGCGGTATCGGCCGCCGCCTTGGCCGAAGCAGCATTAGCAGCAGCCTGATCGGCCGCAGCCTTGGCGGCATCCTTAGTGGCCTTATCCGCATTCGCCGCATCCGACGCCGTCTTGGCCTGCGCCGCCGCCTGATCCGCAGCAGTCTTTGCGGCGTCGGCGTTCTGTTTGGCGGTGTTGGCCGCGGTGAGTGCCGCCTGAGCATCCGACACCGCCTGATTGCTTGCGGTGGCATTGGTCTGCGCGGTCGTCAGCGCGGTATCGGCCGCCGCCTTGGCCGAAGCAGCATTAGCAGCAGCCTGATCGGCCGCAGCCTTGGCGGCATCCTTAGTGGCCTTATCCGCATTCGCCGCATCCGAAACCGACTTCGCCTGCGCCGCCGCCTGATCCGCAGCAGTCTTCGCAGCCAACGCATCCGCCGCCACCTGATCAGCCGCCACCTTCGCAGCATCCTTAGCGGCCTTATCCGCATTCGCCGCATCCGAAACCGTCTTGGCCTGCGCCGCCGCCTGATCCGCAGCAGTCTTGGCCGCGGCGGCATTAGCGGCAGCCTGATCGGCCGCGGCCTTGGCGGCATCCTTGGCAGCCTTATCCGCATTCGCCGCATCCGAAACCGACTTCGCCTGCGCCGCCGCCTGATCCGCAGCAGTCTTGGCAGCCAACGCATCCGCCGAGGCCTGCGCCGCAGCGGCGTCTTTTTGATCGGCAAGGGTCTTGGCCGCGGCGGCATCTGAGGCCGCCCGGCCGGCATCGGCCAGCACACCATCGGCTACAGCCTTGGCAGCGGCGGCGTCACTCGCCGCCTTGCCCGCATCTATTGCCCGTTGGCCCGCCGCCACTGCGGCATCCGCAGCCGCTCGAGCTACCGTATCTGCCTGTGCTGCGGCCTGATCTGCCGCGGTCTTAGCGGCATCCTTGGCCGCCTTGTCAGTATCGGCGGCTGTCTTGGCCGCGGTGGCATCGGCCAACGCTTGATTGCTTGCGGTGGCATTGGTCTGCGCGGTCGTCAGCGCGGTATCGGCCGCCGCCTTGGCCGAAGCAGCATTAGCAGCAGCCTGATCGGCCGCAGCC
>NZ_LJYH01000007.1:0-948 GCF_001440005.1 Mycobacteroides sp. H001 | reverse complement strand
CTAGGCCGTGTCTGATAAATGCGGTAGCCAAAGTGTGATGGCCCTTAGGACTGCTCCGCCGCGGTAAACGATGGCGAGTTTGTCGTAGCGGGTGGCCAGACCGCGCCATTGCTTGACGACGTTGAAGTTGCGTTCGATGACGTTGCGGCCCTTGTAGTCTTCGGCATCGAAGGCTGGTGGTCGCCCGCCTTGGGTGCCACGACGTTTGCGGTGGCCGATCTGATCGGACGGTTCGGGAATGACTGCGACGATCCCTCGTCGTCGCAGCCGCTGTCGAGTCGCTCGGCTGGAATAGGCCTTGTCGCCACGCAGGCGATCAGGCCGCGTGCGTGGCCGCCCCCGACCGCAGCGCTCGACTTTCAGGTGGGCGAGCAAATGCTCCAGAACCGGTCCGTCGTTGGCTTGGCCAGCGCCCACGAGCACGACCAACGGTCGTCCGTGGCCGTCGACGAGGTGATGGATCTTGCTGGTCAGTCCGCCGCGGGAGCGGCCAATGCCGTGGTCAGGCGGCTCGCTGGCCAGATTTGTGTAATTCGACCCAGCCCCCTGTGTCACGGGTGATGTTCGTGGCATGTTGATGAGCACGGGCGATCGTGGAATCCACCGACACCGACCAATCGATGATCCCGGCTTCGTCGGCGGCAGCCAGCAACCGCGCCAACACCGCATCCCAGGTGCCCTCTGCGCTCATCCTTCGATGCCAGGTCCAGATCGTCTGCCACGGCCCAAACGCCTCGGGAACGTCGCGCCAGGCGATGCCGCACCGGTACCGGTAGATGATCCCCTCGAGCATCTGGCGGGCATCCCGAAAAGGCCTGCCCTTCTTACCTGTCCGAACAGGAAGAAGCTCTTCAATCAACGACCATTGAGCATCGGTGAGCAGCTGGAACCGTGACATGGCCTAAGTCTCAGCCGAAACACCCGAAACATTTGTCAGACACGCCCTAG
>NZ_LJYH01000006.1:0-6312 GCF_001440005.1 Mycobacteroides sp. H001 | reverse complement strand
CCTCAGCGCGTTCGACACCAGCGATGCCGTGTCGATGATGCGTCGGCAGCAGGACGAAATCACGGCGGCGAAATTGGGCAGGTGGTCATAAATGGCGGTCGCAACGATCACGCTCGAATCGTCGAACGGCGATTCGGTGGTGGCTCCGATGGTGGTGTCCGCGCCGACCGATGACATCTATCTGCGTGATGACTTCATCGTGCTCGACGTAGACCCGAAGGGCATGTACGACACCGGGTTTTCGATGCGCACCCAGTCGGGGGCATTCCAGCCTGGCGGTCGGCCGGTCGGCGAAGAGGTGCCGATCCGCACTCCGATTCTGCCGTTCTGGCTGACCCCCGAGTCGCGGCCACGGTTTCAAAAGCTCTGGGGCACCCCGTACAACCTGCGCAAGGTCAAGTGCACGTGGAACGGCCCATCGGGTCCGCGGTTCCTCTATCTCAAGCTGGCCAAGGAAATTCTGTACACCACCGAGGACGGCCACGATGCCGATATCGATGAGGTCTATCACGCGGTGGTCTCGGCGCACGCCTACAACCCGATGTACGAAAGCGCCGAGGATGTTTCCGAGTGGGTCAACTCCGGAAACTTCACCGTCTACAACGCCGGGTCGTCGGGCACCTACAAGCTCGGATACGTCCATGGCGAGACCGTCGATACGACCGTGAGCCTCCCGGTCGATGCGAGTATCGCCACCGTTCAGTCGGCATTGGAGGCACTGCCATCCCTCGGGCCGGGCAACGTCACAGTGTCGGGCACGTCCAAGCAATTCACCGTGCTCACTCCCAAGACCTGCCCCGGCATGTTGACGGTCGACGGAGGCGGGCTGGCACCGCTGGCGTTCTCCATCACTCTCGGCACGCTGTCGTACACGATCACCATCGGCGGCCAGACCACCGCGCCGATCTCGTTCATCTCGTCAGCCACCTCGATCCGGCAAGCCATCGAGCAGCTGTCGAACATCGGGACCGGCGGCGTGTCGGTCACGGGCACCTTCTTTGGCTATGTCCTGTCGTTCACCAGTGGACCGTTGGCCGGGTTCCTGACCGCGCTGTTCACGGGCAAGACGACGGCTGTTGCCCCGGTGATCCGGGTAGTCGCCAACCCCAATACCGGGTGGTTCGACGTGTGGAACCCCACCGATCAAGACCTCTGGCCCGAATGGGAACTTGACCCCGCCATCCAGTGGCAGTTCCCGGACTTCGCGTTCGGGCAGGAACGCAAGTGGAACCGCCCGGTGGGCGCCGACGCGGCGCGGATGATCGTCACTCCGCAGCTGACTCAGTTGTTGTCCGTGATGTCCGACCCCTTCATGGACACCTACCTCTCGGCTGACCTGTCCAACGCGGCCGGTCTATTCAACGGGGTTGAGCCGCTCTACCCTGTACCCCAGTACACCGGCACTGAAGATGACCCGGTGGTGATGCCCGTCGTGTGCCAGGGCCCATCGGGGTCCAAGGCCACGCTACGGCAACGCCGGTTCTGGTCGGCCGAAAGTGGGCTGACGGCGTGAGGGTGAACGCTGTCGCCTTGCACCTTGTGCCCGGCACACCCGCAACGGGACTGTGGTGCCAAACCTGCCTGCTGCCAAGCAGGTACGAGGTGGCGATATACGCGCTGGTCGGTGACAGCGCGCCGATCAACGTCGGCACCTTCAACGGCTGCGACGGACACGAGGAATGACGGTCGCGACGTTCGCCGAGCCGTTCACCGGCACCGATCACGACGACTTCTCGGCGTGGGCGCGGGAGGTGCGCGAGTATCGCATTGAGCGTGCGTACGACCCGCCGCACATCGAGCTTTACGACGGCGATTGGGTCTACCGCGGCACCGTGCGCGGCGAGCTAGGCGGGCGCGTCAACCCGATCGTCAACCAGACCGGCACGATCTCACTGCGCCTACCCATTGACCTCGACGACCGCCGCGGCACCTGGGCGGCGTTCTGGGCGCTCGACGAAGACGCGCGCGGCACCAGCAACATTCACGTCATCGTCGAGACGATGGGCGCCCGCATCGGTGGGCGGATGAAGGCCAAAGACGGTGTGCATATTGAGCGCGGGGCCACCGGAGACGTGGTGGTCATCGACTTCCTGGACGACATCGAGGAACTGAAACACGTTCACACAGCCGGTAATCCGTTCCTGCCACTGTCACTAATCCAGCAGCCCAAGGCGTGGATGCTACTGGCGCAGGCTGATCACGGAATCTTGCTGACGATGGCCGCGAACCTACTTCGGCTGCAGCTGAGCAACATTGACATCGGCACCCTGTTCAAGCTACTCGACCCAGCGAACTGGAATATCCCCGAACTGGTCGACATATTCCTCAACATCTGGCAGCAGTCGCAAATCGTGATCGTGCCACGCACATTCGGCGATTCGGCGGCGCCGCTGTCCCTGGTCGTCGGCAGCATCAAGACATCGATCTTCGACGTGGCCGCACCGATCATGGAAGACGCTGAGCTGCAATGGGATCTGCGGCGCTGGAAAACCGGCGACCCCGAACCGTGGCCAGGCGCGGGCACCAACTGGCGCACAGGCACCCTGTTCGCGCGCATCGTCGACAAGTCCGGGTTCCGCACGGGCACCTCGATCGGCGGCAACCTGGCCACGGGATTTACGCGGACGATCGCCAGTGTGCTGTCCAACCATGTTGAAGACAGCTACGACCTGTTCACCGGGGACACGATCGACGAGACCGGCTACCGACTGCCCGGCATCCTCGGCACCGAGGCCGCGCACCCCTACGTGACGTACCGCGACGGCGACATCACCGGCATTCAAACATCGAACTTCTCACGCTCACCCGGTGGGGCAGGACGTATCACTGTGGGCGGGCAGTCAATGCCCGGTGTGAACGAATTGATCAGTGCAGCAATTCAATACGGTGGCGATGTTCTGGGGGACAACATCTCGGCCACTATCAGTCTCGCCGTCGGCTTCAACATCAGCGTCGGCTCACTCGGCGGCGCGATCGATTCGTTCCTCAACCCGATCTACCGCGATTCAATCCTGGCTTTCATGTCCGTACCGCTGCTTTTGCGGACAAGTCGGCAGGGCTGGGGTCACTACCTGGAGACCACGAGCACGAATGTCACACAGGCGTTCACCGCGGCCTCGACGATGGATCTGCGCCGACGTCGGCGCGAGACCGACCCCGACACCTCGTTCAATCTGACGGTGGCGAACGCCTCGCCGTGGCTGATTGGGGACAACGGGTTTGGGCACTGGTGGCTCGGTGATCGGGTTGGCGGCACCAGCAAGTACCTGATGCCTCGGGTGTTCGTGCGGCGCTGCCGGTCCCTGGATATCAACTGGGGTGAGCGCCGGCCGTTGGCGATCGAAGGCACATTCGGGGACACGCGTGTGGAGAAGGACGCGATCGAGCGTATGGCAGAACTGCTGAGCCGAACCATGAGCGGTTTTCAACAGATAGGACTGTGGTGACTGAGGGTATTTCGCCGGAAGAGGCAAAAGCACTGGCCGACAAGCTCGTCGAGGCCGAGGTCATCCCAAAGAAGATCCCGGCAGCCGACGACATAGACGGCCAGATCAAGGCGCTTGGCGGGGCGCTGGCCTCGGCTCTGCTGACCGCCACCGAAATGCCCCTGACCGTGCTACAGCCATGGGTCGCCGACCTCGCCTCTCAGCTGGTGGCCCTCGGTATCCGGCAGACCGAACACGTCGACCCCTCGGCTGTCCACGCGCCGGCGTGGATCACCGACGGGGTACGGCAGGAATCGATCAAGCTCCCCGAGCAGCCCCAGCACACCGAGGCTGATCCCCATGTGGAGATGACCGCCACCGCGCCCAAGTGCCCGAAGCGGATCCCGAAGGCGTCTCGGGCGGTGCGGCGTTGACCACTCCCGGTGGCGTGCCCAACCTTCCTGCTGGCGCACTGAGCATCGAGACCCTGGCCGAACAGGTCCAGGACATGACGCCCGCGGCGATGCGCAGTCGCGCCAATGGGCGATACCCCAGCATCTTCAACAGCTCAACTGGTGGCGATCCGGCACTCGACTTGTCGCCTATCGGGATCATCAATCAGCTCTTCGCAGGGTTCAACTCCCATGTCGCTAACGCCGATCCGAACGACATCCAAGGTCCCGAGGATCTGCCCGCGCTGCTGCTTGACTTCATCGAGAGCCTGCCCGTCGTCGGACAGTTCGTTGGTCTGGCCGAGGCGATCATGGGTACATACAACGGCGACGATGAAACCCTGCTCGCGATACAGCAGATTTTCATGCCGATCCGTCGCCTGCTTCAACTGGCCTCCGGACAGGACGTGGGCTGGCCAACCCTGCCCGAGATCGAGGCTGGCTGGACTGATCTGTTCGCGGCCATTGGCAACGCGGTGAGCAAGTTCCCGGGTGTCATCGCTATCTCGCGCATCGCCAACATCATTCAGGACTTGATCAACGGTGCGGGCGAGTTTCTGACCGCTGAGAGCGTCGAGGGCAACCCGTTCTTTCAGTGGGATTCGGTGACGCCTGGATTCATCTCGGGCGGATCGATCCGTGCGACCGCGAACGGCATGCAGCAGGTGTTGCGCACCGAGCCTTTCGAGGTGTTCCCGGGTCAAACGCTGGAGTTGCGCGCCGCCTCGCAATGGACCGGTGCGAGCGCGACCGCCGGCTCGAATCCCGTCAAGGTCGGGTTCACCCCGTTCGACGCCGCCGGTAACCCACTGGCCGATGTCATTCGCGGTTCGCTGCAGCCCTCGGGCGATCATGGCTGGCAATGGATTCCGGTCGCCGACAAATGGCCCGTGCCCGCCGGTGTGAAATACGTATCGCAACTGCTCATACTCGATGCCGGGGCGACGGCCGGAACATTCCGGTTCTCGAATGCTTCTGCGTGGGCGTCAAACTTGTTAGATCTGAGCCTGGTCAAGGATCTGCGTCAGATGGTCGACGCCGTCGGCGGTGTGGTGAATTCCGAGGCGGCGAACATCGAGGCCCGCCTACAGGCCATCACCACTGACGGCAAGATCACCGCCTCGGAGATCATTGGCCTGATCCAGCAGGCTCAAGTCTCGGGCCTGGCCATCATGCAAACGGTCATCAATCAGATCCTCGATATCCTCAACGGCAATATCGTGACGCCGATCAACTCTCTGGTGCAGGGCGTCAAGGACTGGTTTGGCCTGAATCAGGACAAGACTCAGAAACTCACCAGCGGCGGCGGCATTTCGGTAGCCGATGTCACCGGCAACTTCGGCATGAACAGAGTGGCCGACCTGGTGGACAACCTCGGGGATATGCTTACGGGCGTCAAGACTGGCGCCGACGGAACTGCCACGGGCACAACGGGAACCATCGGCGAGCAGATCGACCAGGCCAAGGAATCACTACTATCGCTGCTCGGCCTGTCGCGCGATGCGCTCAAGAGCGCCATTGCGGCGCAAACCACGTTGCAAGAGCAGGAAACCGAGCAGAACACCGGCGGCGGGAACAGCTACAGCTTCACCTTCTCCGGCGCTGACGGCGCGGCGCTGAACTCGACCGACTGGACCACCGGGCCGACCGCTGGCGATGTCACCATTCGCGGGGACTCGGGGTATGCGGGCGTTAAGAACGGCAACCCTGACGGGCACTTCTTCGCCAGCCCGAACTACACCTACGCCACAGACGGGCAATCAGCGTCATTTGTGTTGGGCGACACCCAGAATGGCAACTACTACTCCGGCGTCTACATCCGCTGCGACTCGGGCCGCACACAGGGCGCCTACTGCTTGGCCAAAGAGGGCGAAATCCGCATCGGCAAGTTCACCCGCTCGGGCACCAGTTGGTCATTCAGCACGCCGCTGACCCTGCAAACCGGCCTGTCGGCGGTCAAGCAGGGCGCGCGCATCGAGATCCGCTGCTCGGGAAACAACTACTTCGTGCGCGTCAACGGCCGCCAGATCCTCTCGGCCACCGACGCAGGCAACACCATCAGTATCGGTGCCGCGTACCGGTATTCGATGTTCAGCGTGCAGCGGGCAAGCCCGTTTTTCACCTACGACTCCTACCGCATCGCCGCGTTCGCGATGTCCGACTACACCTCAGCGGGAGCGGGATTCTCGATGTCAAACTCATGGAGCATCAGACGCGACAGCACCGACGACGTCACCTATGGCCCGTACTCGTCCGGTGCGTTCCCGTCCGGGTTCTTCACCTTCAACGACTACACCACAGACGTCACCCTCGACGACCTGGGCACGGCACGCATCGAGATTGCCACCACCGGCCTGTACCGGATCAGCACCACGTACCGATCGGTCACTGCCAAGGGTACGTCTGTGCCCTATTGGGTGGTGTACAAGAACGGC
>NZ_LJYH01000005.1:0-6239 GCF_001440005.1 Mycobacteroides sp. H001 | reverse complement strand
ACCGCCATTTATGACCACCTGCCCAATTTCGCCGCCGTGATTTCGTCCTGCTGCCGACGCATCATCGACACGGCATCGCTGGTGTCGAACGCGCTGATCATGGTGTTGAATGTCGGCCCGGGCTGCTGCCCCGCGCGGCCACCGTGAGCCGTCCCCGCGGGAACGGCCGCGGGCGCCGGCACAGCGGCCGACGCTGAGATTGGCGCCGCTCCGCCGAATCGGCCAATCCCAGCGCCATCGGACGCACCAAGGCCACCACCGGAACCGCCGCCACCACCAACGGAAATACCGCTGACAAACTGCGAAATCCCCTTGAGCCAGCCCGGCGAATCGCCAACGCCAAGCACCCCGAGCGCCGAGGACACCTGGCCGCCGACCGCTGCGGCAGCTGCATCGCCGAACTCGAATGTGCGCTCGGGCTGACCGGGCACCTGCGACTTGACGCCCATACCGGCCAGGCCGATCCCCGAGAGCCCGGAAATGGACGACGGCAGATTGAACCCGCCGCCACCGGTGGACGATGCGCCGCCACTCGATGCTGCGCTCACCGCTTCGGTGCCGCCGGATGAGACCGTGGTGTCGCCGACGGGCGGGTTGACGCCCGCGGCTACGCCCTGCCCCATCTCGGCGCCCCTGGATTTCAACGCGCCGAGCAGACCGTTGGCGATACCGGGCCCGGAGAAGATGTGCACGTGATCCATATGGTTCTGCGTCGGGTCGCCACCTGCGCGGGTCGCCATCTTCTCCGAGCGCCCACCCGGGTACCAGAGCTTCTGTTGCCAGATAGCCCATTTCAGGTCAATGGCCGAGGCGTTGTCGACCGCGAAGTCCTTGACCGCATCGCCCTTGGCCTTGTCGCCATACACCATCACATCCAGGGCGCGGCCGGTTGGATGCTCCCCGTAGCTGTCTTGCCGATAGCCGCCAATATTGCTGATGCCAAATCGCTCACTGATGATCTTGCGCAGCTCCGCGGTGCCCTTGACCAATCCGCCCTCGGCATACCCTGGCAGCTTGCCGGTGGCGTTCAGGTAGTCCAGCAGTCCGGGGTAGGCATTCTCAATTCCCTTGCGTGACTGGGACTTGATGACGAACTCGTCCCCGTGAACCACTCCCGCTATCCGGTTGACCGGCACGTTGCCCGTATAGCCGCCGATGTCGAACTGCGGGGCCTTCGGCAAGTGCCACTGCTTGCCACCAATCTCGGGAATCCACTCGGGGATGGTGAAACTCAGCGCATCGGTCATCCGGTTCCACTTGTCCGCGATCCACCGAAGCGCGTCGAGAAGGCCGTTCTTGAGCCCGTCCCACATGCCCTTGGCTGCGTTGGTGATAGCACCGGGCAGGCCCTTGACGAAAGTGACCATGGCCGTGAACTTCTCGCGCACACCGGTCCATACCTCACTGGCCTTGGTGACGAGCCAGTTCCAGCCGTCACCAATGCCTTCCCATACCCTCTTGAGCATTGGCCAGGCGGTGTCCATGAACCACTTGACGACGGCCTCGGCGGCAATCTTGATGGCCTTCCATGCGGCGTCGACAATGGCGCGGAACCGTTCGGAATGCTGATACGCGTAGATGATTCCCGCCACCAATGCGCCCACCGCCACCACAATCAGGCCGATCGGGTTAGCGGTCATGGCCAGGTTCCACAACCGTTGTGCTGCGGCTGCGGCCTTGGTGCCCAGCGCAACCGCGTTCGATGCAGCGGACGCCAGGACTGCCGCGGCGTTCAGCCCCTCTAGTAGGGGTGTCGCAGTACCGAGCGCGTTATTGAGGGCATCTATCCCCGATGCACCCCAGGCGTCATCTCCTCCGATCAGCTCCTTGGCGGTCGTCAGAGCACCGCTGACCTCACCGATCCGGCCGGTGATTGCGCCCGTCACAGCGCTCACCCTCTCCGACGCCTTGGATAGGCCACCGGCCATCGAATTGCCCAACCGGACAGCGATATCCGTTCCGATGTTCGCCTTATCCACCGCGCCGACGAGACCGCGCTTGATGGACTCACCAGCCTTGGTGTAGTTGCCTCTGCTGACCCCATCGAGGATCGATGTCACGATGGCCGCTCCCGCGCCCGCACCCACTACCGACCCAAGGCCGGGTAGGGCGCTACGCAAAATGTTGCCGACCGAACCCGAAATGCCCGACATCCCAGTGGGGATGGTCTTGGCGATCTGCTCACCGATCGCACGCCCCGCCAGCTCCCCGGCCGTGGCCCCGGCGTTGGTGATCGCAGCCGATTCGATCCGCGGCACAACCTTGACATCTCCGGTGTGCTTCTCGACCGTCTCCTTGGCCTGCTTGCCCGCGGTTTCCGCGGCGGGCTGGTCGACCTTCGGCTTGACCGCAACCTCGGCGGTCTGCTTCTCGATGGTGTCCTTGACCTGCTTGCCCGCAGTGTCGGCGGCCTTCTGATCGACCTTGGGTGCGATCGAGACGCTGACGACCTTGCCTTCGATCTGCTTGTCGATCGCGTCGGTAACGCCGTTCAATGACGGGATGATCTGGAGGGTGGCGTATCCGATTGTCGTCACGTATATCCCACCTCCACAACGGAATTCACAGATTGATCAATGCTTGACATAGCCACTCTTGCGTTTCAGGAACATGGCCTTGAGTGCTTCCTTCGCTGCGGCAACGGCTTTGGCGACCATCGCGGCCCGCGTTGGATGGTCGATGTTTTCGGGAACCTTTTTCGGATCGCCGAGCAGCTTGACCAGCGCCGCCCACACATCAGCGATCAGATGATCGGTGACCGTCCAGCCCGGTTGACCGTCGTTGACTGCCGCTACCGTCCGCGAATGCGGCGGCAGTTGGCGAACCAGGACGCCGAGACGGCGGATAGACAGTGTGCCGCGGTACAAATCGGTGAGGTCAAGTCCGTTGTAGAACTGGGCTAGGTCGGCCTCTATCTCGTCGCCATGCTCGTCGAGCAGGCTCAAGAGGCCGATTATTCCCCCGACAGCTCCAACAACTGAGCGCCGATCGCGGCGAAATCTCCCACAGTCGGGCTTGTTGCGAGGAACGCCGCCCACTGTTCAGATCCGAGAAGCATCTCAGTGCCACCCAGTTCGTCGCCGCCCTTGAGTTTCATGTACGCCTCCAGGGGCACGGCGTCCCCGAATGGGATTCGCAACGTGATCCCGTTCTGCTCGATGTCCACATATCCATCGGCCTCAGCTTGGCGAATCGCCGCCGACTTCTTCGCCTTGCGATCTTGCGGCTTGGGCGCATCGGCGGGAATTGCCTTGCGTGGTGCGCTCTTACGTGGTGCGGTCATGGTTTGACTCCTTGACTAGAGGGAGGGGGCCGACTCGCTGAGGTGGAGCCCCGCCCCGGGCGCGGGAGTCGGTCGCGTCCGGGGCGGGTGCTTTCGCCCTATGAGACGGTGACGGTGCCGCCGGTGCCGGTGGCCGAAACTCCGGTGACCGGACCGGTGAAGGTGGCCACCAGCGGACCGCCCTCGGGGCCCTCGACAGTCACGCCCGGATCGTCGAGCGCCTGTACAGAGTCCAAGTCCCGCAACGCCGATTGCAACGCGTAGTCGGTCAGCGCCGTGATCGAGACCGTGGTGTCACCATCGACCGTCGCCGTGTACGCGGTCACGCCCGCGTCGATGGTGAACGTCTTGGTGACATCGTCGGCGGCGCTGCTGTCCAAGTACTTGAACACATCGCCATTCGCATCGGCGGTGTGGTGCACCGTGATCTCTGCGAACGACAGCTCGCCGTCGACAATGCCGCCGTGGCTCTTGAGTTCAGCCAGGGCCGGGCGCAGCGCCACCCACACGCGCGTCACGTCCTCGTCGACATACCGGTACAGCACATAGATCTGAACATCCTTGGGGATGCCCAGCTTGTCCGGCGTGGACCCCGGCAGGACGACCTTGCGGGTCACGGCGTTGTACTCCAGGGCAGTAAAACCGCTCTTGAGCTTGCCCTTGCGGAACTTGATCCGGAATGAGGGGTGCCCGAACGCGTCGTATTCCTTGACCTCGCCGGACGGGTCGAGTGGGATGCCCTTCTTGTCGTCGATCAGTCCGGAAAACTCCCAGCCCTTGGCCCCAGGGTCGGCGGTGGCGTTCGTCGGGATCTTCGCGGCGATGTTGTTGCCTGGGACATCCTGCTTGAGTATCAGCCAGACCTCGGCCTTGTCCGGGATGACGGTGGCATCGGGATTGATGGTTGCAACCATTGTTGATTCCCTCCTTAAGGGCGTGAGAGCCCTTGCGGGCCAACAAAAAACCCCGCCAGGTAGGCGGGGTTGATCGGTGCGCTACAGCGCGCTATCGGGTGCGGGCCCGGGTGCGGACTGTGAACGAGATGAGGTCACCGCGTGTGCGCGAGTCGCGTGCCTCCAGGAACGCAGCACCCGGCAGGATCGCGGCGATACCAGGAATCCGTGTGGTGAGCAGATAGGGCATCGCCGCGTACGCGTACTTGGTCTCCCGGCCCGATGTCCACGACGTGATGCGGATCGTCGGGTCAGTCGCCGCCGGCCACATGTCCAACGTGCTGCCGTCATCGGCGACCAGCAGCACCGGATCGGAGCCCAGAGTCCAATCGGATGGAAGTTCCAGGCGCACCGACAACTCGGGGAACCGCGCCGCCATGTCGGCCTTGAGCCGATCCTTGATCAGGCGTGCGACGTCGACCGGCTCACGCACCGCGGGTAGCGTCACCGGCCAGCCTTGCCTTGCGACCGCCGCGCAGCCACCCACGCCTCATTTGCATCGCCAGACGCCTTCGCCTCCGCGGGTGTCGCTTCCGGCCGCGCCTTGCGCCCCTTACCGCGATTGCGCGTCTCCGTGGCGGGCTTGGGCCGCACCTCCAGTCCGGCCGCCGCGGCGGCGCGAGTGAGTACGCCATCCTTGGCTTGCATCTCGGCCGGCACGCTCACCGTCGCCGCGGCGCGGTCGGTGGTGTAGATCGTGACCTTGGCGCCCTCGCCGATGTCGTCGGCAACCTGCTGCGCCAGACCATTGATCGCGCTGGCCGCCAGTTCCTTGAGTACTTCGGCGCCGCCGTCTTGGTCCAGTACGAAGGCCATCAGCCTTGCCCCCGCGTGCACAGCACCTCCAGGCCACCGCGGCCTGAGAGCATCCAGTCGTTGACGATGATCGGATAGCGCTTGCCGCGCACCGTCAGTTCGTCGCTGTTGATCAGGTCGGTGCCGGGGTTGAAGTAGACCGTGCACGCGATGTCCTCGCCGCTGCGCGCCCGCTCTTGGCGGTGCCCCTGCCCGGTCTGCGAGCCGCTGCCAGGTGCCACGGCGACGGCTATCAGGGCGGTGTCGGTTGCCTGGGTCAGCCGACCGTTCTCGTCGCGGCCGGCGCCGCGGTGGCGGATCACCTGCTCGCTCACGGTTGTGGCTCCAGCCGGTACAGGTCCAGGATCGACAGCTCTGCCATGGAAAACGCGGACCCTGCCGCGGTTTCCTCTTCGGCCCATCGGAACGGCCCAACCGCGATAGGCTTGCCGCCCTCGGGGGTCTGCGACATGCGGTCGATATACGAGAGCACCGCGGCCTCGAAATCGGCGGCCTCGGCGAATCCGTGATTCATCTTTACCGTGATCGCGCCGAGCTTGCGCGACCATGGCACCCCGGACTTCTTGCGCACCAGCCCGGTTTTGGACCACTCCAGGGTGCTCAGGCTCAGGGCTACGCCGTCCTCGGTGACGCTGATCAACTCGACGACCCGGAGAGTCGGCAGCCGTAGCAGCGGACCCCCGGGTCCATCGAGTTCGATCTCGTGCTGTTGCTTGACGGGAGTGACGTGCCAGCCGCACCAACGCTGAACCGCGGCGAGCCCAGCTGCAAGATTCCGCTCGGCTTCCGAATCGCCTTCGGCGAGACGGCCCTTGGTGTACTGCGCCAGTGCGGCTGCGTCGAGCACCGTCACTCCTACTTGTTCGCCGTAGCCTTGGCGGCCTTGTTGGCCGGTGCGGGTGTACCCTTCGCCGCTTCGGCCGCTGCGGCAGCCTCGGCTTCGGCCTGCTGCTTTGCAGCCAACTCAGCTGCCTCCTGTTCGGCGGCAGCCTCGGCTTCGGCCTGCTGCTTTGCAGCCAACTCAGCTGCCTCCTGTTCGGCGGCAGCCTCGGCTTCGGCCTTGGCGGCAGCTTCTGCCGCGGCTGCTGACTCGGCCTCGATTCGCACCGATGCCAAATCCTTGTGGGACAGGCCCCTAGCCTTCGCGTCCTCATCGTTGAGCAGCAGCGTGGTCTTCACGCCGTTGA
>NZ_LJYH01000004.1:0-965 GCF_001440005.1 Mycobacteroides sp. H001 | reverse complement strand
TGGGGTCGTGTAGTGCGTGTCGTGTCGTTTGGGTATCAGGTCTGGGGTTACCGGACTTTGCAGGCGTTGATCGATCTGGGGCATGAGGTGGTGCTGGCGGTTACGCATCCCTCTAGTGAGGAAGCGTATAAGGCGATTTGGTCGGCGCCGGTTGATGAGCTTGCGCGTGAGCACGGTATTCCGGTGCATTTGGCGACGCGGGTGGATGCTGAAACCATCGAATTGGTTAAGGGCGCTGAGCCTGATGTCATTGTGGTCAATAGTTGGTATAACCGGATGCCGGTGGAGCTCTATGATTTCCCGCCGCATGGCACGCTGAATTTTCATGATTCGTTGCTGCCGAAATTTACTGGGTTCTCGCCTGTTTTGTGGTCGTTGATCAGTGGTGAGTCCGAGTTCGGGTTGACGGTGCATCGTATGGATAGCGGTTTGGATACCGGTGACATTTTGGTGCAGCATTCGCTGCCGATCGGTCCGGCTGATACCGGCACCGAGTTGGTGTTGCGGGGGATGGATCTGATTCCGGGGGTTTTGGCTGAGGCGCTGGGTGCGTTGGAGTCCGGTGAGGCGCTGTGGCGGCCGCAGAACAAGGGGGAGCGGACGTACTGCCATAAGCGTTCTGAGCGTGACAGTGCGATCGATTGGAGTTGGCCGGCCGAGGATCTGGAGCGGTTTGTGCGGGCGTTGTCGGATCCGTATCCGCGGGCGTTCACGTTCTATGACGGTGGGCGTATCGAGGTTTTGGAGGCGCGGATTTCTGAGGCCCGCTATGGCGGTACGCCGGGGCGGGTGATCGTGCAGGAAGAAGGCGGGGTCGTGGTGTGTGGCGCTGATGCCTACCGCGTGGGTAACCGCGGGCTGGTGATCACCCGCATCCGAGACGCCGACGGCAACGAGCACAGCGGCCACGAGTACTTCCGGCGCGGGGGATATCTCAACAGCCACACCTGATCCCCAGGCGGTAG
>NZ_LJYH01000003.1:0-351 GCF_001440005.1 Mycobacteroides sp. H001 | reverse complement strand
CGGACGCACCTCTGATGCCGGTGACCTGCTGACCACCGTGCTGATGTTCTCCGGCACAGGCAGCAGCCGACCTGTGCCCGTGCAGCGTGCCCTAGCCCGGGTATCGCGCTACCTCATCGACGTCGAAGTTATGGACCTAGCCGCTCTGCGGAACCCCGCAGAGCCCGGCACAACCGGCAAAGCCGAAGCCATTGCGCAACTGATCACCGACAAGATCAACACCGGTGGCCACGTGTAAAACTCACCAGTACAACGGGACTCGTTACCGTTGGGAGGTTCAAGGCTTGCGGGCACCTTCAACGCCACGTGCCCCCGGTGGACTTGTCGAGGATTGCAGTCACGCGTGGATTC
>NZ_LJYH01000002.1:0-326 GCF_001440005.1 Mycobacteroides sp. H001 | reverse complement strand
CCGCCCCAAGGCTGCGGCGGTGACCGGGGCCAAGGCACGACGCAGCAAGGTGATGCCCTTGCCCAAGGCAGTAAACGCCAAGCACAGCAGCACAACCCAGCCAACCGACCCCACCGCACCGCCACCGGGAGTCAGCACGTGCAGGCCCCACACCCCCGCAGTCACCAAGGCGGCCCCGATAATCCCGGCACCGACGCCGGTCAACTCCGGCGCTCGCAACGGCCCTGCTGCGGGCAGGGTCTGCGTGGGCGCATCCTCATTCATCGACAAGATCCTTTTCCCCGGAATTGTGCTGCGAAAAGTGCTGTGTAGGTATACATGTCAGG
>NZ_LJYH01000001.1:0-225 GCF_001440005.1 Mycobacteroides sp. H001 | reverse complement strand
TCTTGGCCGCCGCCGCATCACCGGCAGCCTTGTTCGCATCGGCCAACGCCTTATCCGTGGTGACCTTCACCGCCGCAGCCGCATCCGCAGCCGTCTGCGCCGCCGCCGCATTCTGATCCGCAACCGTCTTGGCCGCCGCCGCATCACCGGCAGCCTTGTTCGCATCGGCCAACGCCTTATCCGTGGTGACCTTCACCGCCGCAGCCGCATCCGCAGCCGTCTGCG